>JASLJL010000436.1 GCA_030152405.1 Gordonia sp. (in: high G+C Gram-positive bacteria)
CTGCGCACCGTGATGACGATCTGCGCAGTCGCACTCGTCGACGCCATGCCGGAGAACCGCACCTCTATCGGCGCGGCGCTCAACGACACGGCGCAAGAGGTCGGAACGAGTGTCGGCACCGCGTTCATCGGCACCATGATCGCCGCATTGGTCACCGCCGACCTGCCGGTCGGGGAGTGGAGCAGTGAACTCGTCGAGTCGTTCTTCAACGGTGAGAGCCTCACCTACGCCGTTCTCGCGATCGTGGTCGGCGTGATCGCCACCTGGGGCGCACTGACCCTCACCGATGCGAGGACCGTCGACGAGCACTGACTCGTCGAGGTGCGACCATGAGCGTATGACTGCAACCCTCGTCGCCAAGGACGTCTCCGGAGGCTACGCGCATCGCGTCCTGTTCGAGGGGCTCGACCTCACCGTCGCGCCGGGCGACGTGGTGGGCGTGGTGGGAAGCAACGGCGCGGGCAAGTCGACATTGCTGCGGATTCTCGCAGGCGAGTTGGCGCCGCTGTCGGGAGCGGTGTCACGGGCTCCGAGCGATGCGTTCATCGGCTGGCTTCCACAGGAGCACGAGCGCGTGGTCGACGAGACCGTCGGACAGTACGTGGCCCGTCGCACCGGGTGCGCCGCCGCCGCCGGTGCGATGGACGACGCGGCCGCCGTGCTCGGCGCCGCGGACGCTCCCGCCGACGCGGCGGACGTGTACGCGGCCGCACTCGATCACTGGCTCGCGACCGGAGCCGCGGACCTCGAGGAACGCCTGCCTGCCGTGCTCGCCGACCTCGGCCTCGACACCGGGGACGTGGCGCCGGAGTCGGCGCTGATGACTGGACTGTCCGGCGGACAGGCCGCGCGTGTCGGGCTCGCCGCGCTGCTGTGCTCCCGATTCGACATCGTGCTGCTCGACGAGCCGACGAACGACCTCGATCTCGACGGTCTCGAACGGCTCGAAGACGTGGTGCGCGGCATACGAGGCGGTGTGGTCCTGGTGAGCCACGACCGCGAGTTCCTCGCCCGCAGCGTCACACGGGTGCTCGAGCTCGACCTCGCGCAGCACACCAACACCGTCTACGGCGGTGGCTACGAGAGCTACCTCGAGGAGCGCGAAGTGGCCCGCAGGCACCGGCGGGAGGAGTACGAGGAGTACGCCGACAAGAAGGCCGACCTCGTCGCGCGGGCCCGAACGCAACGCGAGTGGTCGAGTCAGGGAGTCCGGAACGCGATGAAGAAGGCTCCGGACAACGACAAGAACCGGCGCAAGGCGGCGACCGAGTCGAGCGAGAAGCAGGCGCAGAAGGTGCGGCAGATGGAGAGCCGGATCGCGCGACTCGAAGAGGTCGTCGAGCCCCGCAAGGAATGGGTCCTGGAGTTCAGCATCGGCGCTGCGCCGCGTTCGAGTTCGGTGGTGTCCACGCTCAACGAGGCCGTACTGCGGCAGGGCGATTTCACTCTCGGCCCGGTGTCGGTGCAGGTGAACGCCGGCGAGCGCATCGGCATCACCGGTCCGAACGGGGCGGGCAAGTCGACGCTGTTGCGCCTGATTCTCGGGCGCTCAGAACCGGACGAGGGCTCAGCGGCACTCGGCGCCAACGTCGCGATCGGCGAGATCGATCAGGCTCGTGGCCTGTTCACCGGCGACGAACCGCTGGCAGCGCGGTTCGAGGGCTTCGTGCCCGACTACACCACTGCCGACGTGCGGACGCTGCTCGCCAAGTTCGGCCTCAAAGCCGACCACGTCGACCGCTCGGTGGACGACCTGTCGCCCGGCGAACGGACGCGGGCGGCCCTCGCACTCCTGCAGGCACGGGGCACCAACGTGCTCGTGCTCGACGAGCCGACCAACCACCTCGACCTCGCGGCCATCGAACAACTCGAATCGGCCCTCGCCTCCTACGACGGGGCGCTCCTGCTGGTGACGCACGACCGTCGGATGCTGGCGAACGTCGACGTCGACCGCCGCTGGCACGTCGAGAACGGGCGAGTCGCGGAGCTCTGAGCGCCGGCGCCGGAGTGGTCAGCGGCGAATCGTCAATCCCGACGCGGCGGACAGCGAACCTCGGACGACCATGACCGGCCCGCCCGGTCGAGTCGGGGCGCCGGCCTTATCTTTGACGTCCGACCACCCGGAGGTGGTCAGGTCGTCGTATCGGACCTCGTGGTCGGGACCCAGTCGCAGTTTGACGGTGCTCGCCGACACCTGCAGTTCGAGTTCGACGACGGCCGTCGTGAACGTCGCGCTTCGGACGTCCAGGTGGAGAGTGCCCATCGAGCCGGACACCGACACGCGCGGCGGGACCTGCCACGACCCCTTCTTGCGAACGGTGTCCCAGTCGATGCTCAGGTCGAGCGACTGACCGCCCCCGGCCGCCGGAACGACGACGGCGCTCGCCGGTCCGAGGAACAACGCGGACCCGCTCGGCAGATCGGCGACGAGCGGTTTGAGCTCTCCGCGGGTCCGGGCCGCGTACACGACGCCGGTGCGCTCCTCGAACTCGGTGATGTCGAGGTATCCGGTGGAGAACGCGTCGTTGAGGAGACTGATCACTCGCTCTCGTTCGGGGTTCCCGACGCGGACGTCGTCGTCTTCGGTGCCCATGGGCCTCACCCTAGCGTGATCGCGCGCCAGGCCGACGAAACAGGCGACGGCGACACTGTGGTGGGCCTATGCTCCCTACATATGGCGAACAGTAACGTGTTCTATTCTTCGATCCCCGTCGCGGTGTGGGGGACGGGCAACGTCGGCCGCGCGGCGATCCGCAGCGTCGCGGCGCACCCGCGGCTCGAATTGACCGCGGTGATCGTCTCGTCCGAGGAGAAGGACGGCCGCGACGCGGGCGACCTCGCAGGCGCTGGACGCGACCTCGGCATCGCCGCGACCCGTGACGTCGACGCGGCCCTGGCGACTCTCGGCGGCGCCGGCGCCGTGGTGTACGCGGCCAACGGCGAACTCCGACCCGATGAGGCGGTAGCCGACATCTGCCGGGCCCTGACCGCCGGGGCCGTCGTCGTGAGCTCCTCGGTGTACGCCCTCTATGATCACCGCAATGCGCCGCCGGAGGTGCGGGATCCGGTGGCGGCCGCCTGCGCCGACGGCGGGGCGTCGCTGTTCGTCAGCGGCATTGACCCGGGCTGGGGCAACGACCTGCTGCCCGCGCTGGTCAGCGGCCTCGGAGCGGAGATCGATCAGATCCGGTGCCAGGAGATCTTCGACTACTCGACCTACGACGCCGAGGACTCCGTCCGCTACATCGTCGGCATGGGACAGCCGATGGACTACGAACCGCCGATGGTGATGCCCGGCGTCCCGTCCATGGTGTGGGGCGGCCAGATCCGACTCATCGCACGAGCTCTCGGCGTCCACGTCGACGAACTGCGCGAGGTCGTCGACCGCAAGCCGCTCACCGCGACCGTCACGACCGCCCTCGGCGAGTTCACGGCCGGAACCCAGGGCGCTCTGCGGTTCGAGGTCCAGGGCGTCGTCGACGACGAGCCGCTGATCGTCGTCGAGCACGTCACGCGCATCACCGGCGACGTCGCACCCGACTGGCCGCTGCCCGCGGACGGCGGCGACGGTGCACACCGCGTGATCGTCGAAGGCCGACCCCGCATCGAGATCAACGTGGAGGCCACCGACGAGGGCGGAAATCGATCCGCGGGCGGGAACGCGACCGCTGCCAACCGGCTGGTCAACGCGATCCCGTGGCTGCGCGGTGCCGAACCCGGCCTGTACGACGGCCTCGACGTCCCCCTGCAACCCAGCGTGTACCTGCACGAACAGAGGAGCTGACCGTGTTCATCGACATCCCCGAAGGCAAAGATCCCATCGGCTACGTGTGGGGCGAGATGGTGCCCGGCATCGGCCCGGCCGCCGCCGTGCTCGCCACCAGCATGTACGAGCACAGCACGCTCGGCCTGCGCGAGTTCGAAGCGGCCCGTCTGCGCATCGCGCAGATCAACGGTTGCCTCTTCTGTCAGGACTGGCGCACCGAACGCGACGGACACAAGGTCGAGGACACGTTCGACGAGGCCGTCGCACAGTGGCGGACGACCGACTCGTTCGACGAGCGCACTCGCCTGGCCGCGGAGTACGCCGAGCGTTACGCGGTCGACCATCACGGCATCGACGACGAGTTCTGGGAGCGGATGCGCGCCGCGTACACCGATCACGAGATCGTCGAACTCTCCATGTGCCTCGGGTCGTGGCTGGCGTTCGGGCGCCTCAACCGAGTGCTCGGACTGGACTCGGTGTGTGTGCTGCCGAGTCACCTCCGGGCGTCCGACGCCGCCGACTGATCATCGGCACGACGGTCACGACCGCGCCGACGGCGAGGACTGCGCCGAGCACCAGCGGGGCGCGGAGACCGAATCCGGGCAGAAGCGCCGACCCGACGGCGGATCCGATGATCACGCCGGTGGTGATGAACGACGCGTGCACGGTGTTCACCAGCGGGCCCGTGCCGCCTGCGCGTTGAACGCGGACCGCCATCGCGGGGTTCATCGACACGCCGACCAGTCCGATCCCGATAAGGAAGGTCACCGCGAGCGCTGGGACGTCCGCGAACAACGCCATGCCGAGGAGGAACGCGGCGTTGAGTCCGGCGCCGACGAGCAGCGTCACGCCGGTGTGGCGGTCGGCCAGTCGCGAGACGACCAGGTTTCCGACGAGTGTCGCCGCGCCGTAGACGAGCAGGAGCAGCGGCACCAGGCCTGCGGAGAACCCGCTGACCTCCGTCAAGATCGGTGTGAAGAAGCTGAACGCCGCGAACGTCGCGCCGATGATCAGCGTGCTCGAACCGAAGGCGAGCAGCAGCCGGGGTCGTCGCAGGACTGCCATGCCGTCCGACTCCGGTGCGTCGTCGGAGGTCGACATGTGATCGGTGTGGACGAAGGCGGCGATGAGAGCGGCGGCGACCGCCGTGATGCCGGAGATGGCCCAGAACGCCGCGCGCCACCCCCAGTGTCCTCCGACGAACGTCGCGATCGGCAGCCCGAGCAGCGTGCCCAGGGCGAGCCCGTTCATCGCGACGCCGATCGCGCGTCCACGCGCCTGCGCAGGCACCAGCCGTGCGCACAACGAGAGGGCGAGGCCGAAGAACGTCTGCGACGCGGCGCCGCTGAGGACCCGAGCGGCCACCATCACCGGGTACGACCATGCGGTGGCTGCCAACACGTTGCCCGCGAGGAACACGGCGACGGCGATCAGCAGCCCGGTCTTGGGCGGCATGCGCATCAGCAGGACCGCGCCGATCGGTCCGCCGACGGCCATCGCGAGCGCGAACACCGTGACG
>JASLJL010000478.1 GCA_030152405.1 Gordonia sp. (in: high G+C Gram-positive bacteria)
TGTCCGACCATCTGGTCGGACGCCAGGCAGTGCAGATGCGCACGAGCGGGAGGATCGAAGAGCGATGAGTGAGACGAGCAGCGGGGGCGCGGGTCCGATGTTGCCGCTGACTGCTGCGCAACGCGGCATGTGGTTCGCCGAGAACATGTCGCCCGACTACTCGGTCATCGTCAGCCAGTACCTCGACATCCGCGACCGCGACCGCGCTCTCGACATCGACCTGTTGATCCGGATTCACGACGAGTCGGCCCGCGAGCTGCAGAGCGCGTTCAGTCGGTTCGTCGACGTCGACGGCACTCCGATGCAGACCGTCGACTATTCGTTGCCGTTCACGCTGGAGGTCCTCGACCTGCGTGAGGCCGACGATCCCGTCGCCGAGGCACGCGCATGGATGAATGAGGACTACCGTCGCCCCGTGGAACTGATCGCTTCCACCTCACTCGCGCGATCGGTGCTCATTCGGGTGACGGACGATCGAGCGTTCTGGTACCTCCGAGGCCACCACCTGCTGCTCGACGGGTTCGCGGCACTCAACAGCACCCTGCGAGTTGTCGAGCGTTACAACGCGACCATCGGCGGCGTGGACTTCGTTCCGAAGCCGCATGCGACTCTCGCCGAACTCGTCGACGACGACATCGCCTATGCGACCGGAACGCGGCGTGACAAGGACCGCGAGCACTGGGTGGCACGCGCCGCGGACCTGCCCGAGCGCGTCACACTCGCTCAGCACGCGGCCACCGCTCCGCTCTCGCCGGTGAACCTGGTGGCGGGTCGAATGATCGACCCCGGTTTCCAGCGCGAGCTGATGCGCCTGGCATCCGAGCAGTCCAGCTCGCTCGCGGTGTTGTTGACGGCCGGGTTCTCGGCCTATCTGTCTCGGATGACGGGTACCGACGAGGTCGTGCTCAGCGTTCCGGTGACCGGTCGAGCGACCGCCAAGACCAAACGTGCGAGCGGCATGGTGTCGAACATGCTCCCGGTCCGGGCGCGGGTCGCCGCGGACTCGTCGCTCGACGAACTGATCGCGCAGGTTCAACTCGAACTGACAGGCGTCCTGCGTCACCAGCGGTACCGGTTCGAGGACATCCGTCTCGACGCCGGCATGCGGGATGCGGCGACCGCCTCCTTCGGCCCGATCGTCAACATGGTGTTCTTCGACAAGCCGATCGCGATCACCGGCGCCGATGTGGAGTACCAGATCCTCTCGTCGGGCATCCTCGAAGATCTGCGCGTCAACTTCTATCAGGCGAGTCCCTCGGCCCCGGTGTTCGTCGATCTCCACGGCAACCCGCACCTCTACACGGAGGGCGAGTTGGCCGTCCACGTGGACCGGTTCCTCGCGTTCTTCGAGCGCGCCGTCGCGTCGTCCGCAACGAGAATCGGCGAGGTCGACCTGCTCCTGCCCGCCGACATCGAAGCGGTCCAGAGCAACGGTGCGGGACCGCATGTCGACTACTCGGCCGCCGGGACGAACCTGCTCGACGAATTCGAACGTCGGGTCGCCGAGACTCCGGACACGATCGCGCTGCGGTTCGAGGGCACGCAGCTGACGTACGCCGAGTTCGACCAGCGCCGCCGTCGACTCGCCGGGCGGCTCGTCGCGGACGGAGTGACGGCAGGGGATCGCGTCGTCGTCTCGCTCGACCGTGGAATCGAACAGATCGCCGCGGTGTACGCGGTGATCACGGCGGGCGCCGCCTACGTGCCGGTCGACCCGTCGCACCCGCAGGACCGACGCGACCTGGTGATCAACACCTCCGACGCCGCCGCCGTGATCGACGCAGAGTACGTCGCCGGGAGCAGGCGGCACGAGCCGGTCGGCACCGTGCGCGTCCCGGGAAACGCTGCCGCGTACGTCATCTTCACATCGGGGTCGACCGGCGTTCCGAAGGGCGTCCAGGTGCCGCACGACGCGGTGGTCAACCGCCTCGCGTGGACCGACGATCACTATCCGCTGACCGCGGACGACAAGGTCCTGTACAAGACGCCGTACACCTTCGACGTGTCGGTGTGGGAGTTGTTCTGGCCGCTGTCGGTCGGGGCGACGACCGTGATCGCGAAGCCGGACGGGCACCGGGATCCGGTCTATCTCAACCGGGTCATGACAGACGAAGGCGTGAGCGTTCTCCACTTCGTGCCGTCGATGCTCGACGTCTACCTCGACGACCGAGCGTCCCGCCCGCTGACGGAGAGTCTGTTCCCGGCCTCCGTTCGCCGGATCTTCACCTCGGGTGAGGCGTTGACGGGCAACACCGCCGACCAGGTCCTCGACGGTGGCGACGTCGACCTCGTCAACCTGTACGGACCGACGGAGGCCGCCGTCGACGTCACCGAGCACCGGGTGACTCGTGGTGAGACCATGCCGCCGATCGGCACGCCGGTGCCGAACACGGGTGCGCTGGTTCTCGACGACCTGCTCGCCCCGGTGCCGCCGGGTGTCCCCGGCGAGCTCTACCTCATCGGCTGCCAGCTGGCCCACGGGTATGTCGGTCGCACCGGACTGACCAGTGAACGTTTCGTGGCGTGCCCGACGGGCGATTCAGGCGTCCGGATGTACCGGACAGGCGATCTCGTGCGCTGGAACGACGAGGGCGGCCTCGACTACCTCGGGCGCACCGACTTCCAGGTGAAGATCCGCGG
>JASLJL010000486.1 GCA_030152405.1 Gordonia sp. (in: high G+C Gram-positive bacteria)
GTTCTCGAGCGACTGGAACGTCGCGGCCTGGTGGGAGACGTCGTCGACGACGCGGTCCTCGAGTTCGGTCCGGTCATGATGCAACGTGCCGACTGGTTGGCCGATCGTGGTGTCGTCTCCCGTGATCAGAGAGTTGAGAGGCTGGTGGTGGTCCGGGCTGCCCGAGCATCGCAGGGCACATGGTCGACCTCCCGCTGAATCGCGCCCAGCGCGCGCTGTGGTTCGCACAGCAGATGGCGGGCGAGGACGTCCCGATCGCCGTCGCCCAGTGCCTGGAGATGTCAGGTGCTCTCGACGCGGACGCCCTCGCCGCATGCATCGACGAGGTATGTGCAGAACTCGGCGTGTCGACGGCGAGACTCGTCGTCGACGGACCGCCCGCGCTGCGGATCGACGGTGATCGGACTCCGCAGGTCGCCGAGCGAGTGTCGCTGGCCGCTGCGCCCGACCCCGAAGCGGCCGCCGAGGCCTGGATGAGAGCGGCGTCGCACGAGCCGCTGCCGCTGAGCGGACCTCTCCTGCGATGCGCTCTGTTGACGCTCGGTCCGTCACGGTGGACGTTCTACGCACGCGCCCACCACCTGCTGCTCGACGGGTACGCGGCGGCCTTGATGATGCGGCACGTCGCACACCGGTACCGCGTGCGTTCGGGCTCGACGGAGCTCGACGGTCCGCCTGCAGCCAGGCAGATCGACGTGATCCTCGATCACGAGCGGGCCTATGAGGACTCAGCCCGGCGGCGCCGTGACCAGGACTATTGGCGGAACGTGACCTCGAGGATAGGGGAGCCGCTTCGGCTCGGCGACCGCGGCGACCAGGGCCTCTCGGCTCGCACCCACCTCGTCGGCGTCGATCTCGACTCGTCGCCGCGGTCGAGCCTGCGAGCCGCGGCGGACCGAACCGGGGTGCCAACCGTCGCGGTGCTCGTCGCAGCGGGCGCGATGTGCCTGTCCCGCTTGTGCGATCGACAGTCCGTCCCGCTCACGTTGGTCACCTCGGGTCGCACCACTGCCGCCGTCCGGGCCGCTGCGGGCACGATGTCGAACCTGCTGCCGATCCTCGTGGCGGAGCAGCCCGATGCGAGCGTGGACGAGCACCTGCGGACGGTCTCCTCGACCCTGTCCGACGCACTCCGCCACCAGCGCTTCCGCTACGAGGACATGGTCGGCGACCGCCGACTGCGCCGCCTCGGTCCGGTCGTCAACCTCGTGCCGTCCACCCCGGACGTGTCGTTGGGCGACGGGGTTCGCTGTGACGTCCGAATCCTCACGACCGGTCCCGTGGACGATGTGAACCTCAACGTCTATCCCGGCGGCGACGGCGTCCTGCGCGTCGAAGTGGAGGTGAACGCCGCCGTCCACTCAGCGGCCACCGCACAAGTCCTCCTGGACGGCATGACGGCGTGTGTGAACCAGTTCTGCGCAGCACCGGGCGACGCCCGCGTGGACCGGCTGATCGCCTATCCCGACGTGCGTCCGCTGACGGGCGACGACGATGGGCGTCGGGCGACACTCGTCGACGGGTACCTGCGGCACCGCCACTCGCACCGAACGGCGGTGATCGGCGCCGACGGCCGCACGTACACCTATCGCGAGCTCGCCGCTCGGGCCGCGGGCGTCGCCGGGCTCCTGCGAGACCGAGCGACGCCCGGGGATGTCGTCGCCGTCGCGTGCCGTCGGTCCACCGACAGCGTCGTCGCGGCGTGGGCCGTCGCGGCGGCGGGAATGTGTGTGCTGCCAGTGGACCCCGTGCTGCCTGCCGCCCGCCGTCGGACCATGCTCGACGACAGCCGACCGGCCCTCGTTCTGGGCCGAGGCGACGGCGTCGATGTGGATCTGGCCGCTGTGCATCCGACGCAAGCGGAGTTGAACGCGACCTCGCTCGCCGATCCGGCCACGGTCGAGACGGTCCAGTCGAACGCGGCGTATCTGCTGTACACCTCGGGAAGCACGGGGCTCCCGAAGGGGATCATGGTGTCCCACAACGGGATCGGCGAGCTCCTCGGCGAGATGGACGATCACTACGGACTCGATGAGACAAGCGTCGTGGCGCATCTCGCGTCGCCTGGATTCGACACCGCGATCGTCGAGATGCTGGCCGCGGCGAATGCCGGGGCGACGCTGGCGATCGTTCCGCCAGATGTTCGCGGCGGTCCCGAACTCGCCCAGTTCCTCGACGCGAGGCGCGTGACGCACCTGTTCGTGACCCCGGCCGTGCTCGCGACGCTTGCGTCGGACGAGCTGCCGACCCTGACGCACCTGGTGGTCGGCGGCGACGTCTGCCCGGCGCCGCTGATCCGCAGATGGGCGCGAGGCCGGACGGTGCGCTGTGCGTACGGGCCCACCGAGACCACCTGCAGTGTCACGCTGACCGATCCCGTCGACCCGGACGGCGTCGAACCGCTGATCCCGCTCGGGCACCCGATGCGCGGCGTCCGGCTTCACGTGCTGGACCGCCGACTGCGCCCGGTCCCGCCCGGTGGCGAAGGCGAGCTGTACGTCGCCGGCCCCAGCCTCGCGATCGGTGTGCTGGCACAGGCCGGCCGAACGTCGGACCGTTTCGTCGCGTCGATCGACGGCGACGGCGGGCGCATGTACCGGACCGGTGACCGCGTGCGGCGCGGTGTGGACGACCGCTTGTGGTTCCGCGGCCGGAGCGACGTGCAGGTGAAGATCCACGGCGTCCGCGTCGAACCCGCCGAGACCGACCGGGCCATCCTGCAGACCGGAATGGTGACCGCGAGCGCGACCGTCCCGCACGTCACTGCGCAGGGGACTGCGCTGTACACCTACGTGGTCGCCGGGGCGGGCGCCGACGTCGAAGGTCTGTCGCGCCGTCTGCGAGACCGGGTCCGCGAGACCGTCGGAGCACCCCACACGCCGGCGGGCGTCACACTCCTCGATGCACTGCCGTTGACGGTGAACAACAAGCTCGACTCGGGGCGACTCCCTCCGCCGATCACCGGCGAGCGTTCCCGATTCCGCGCGCCCACGGACGACGTCGAGGCGATGGTCGTCCGCGCATTCGAGCGGGCTCTCGGAACGTCGGACATCGGTCTCGACGACGACTTCTTCGACCTCGCGGGCGACTCGCTCACCGCCACGGCCGTCGTCGCCGAGGTCAACGCCGCCTCCGGCGCACGGATCGGGGTGCGCGACGTGTTCGCGTCCGGAACCGCAGCACGTCTCGCGCGCCTCGTCGAGTCGTCGCGGGCCGTTCCCGACGACACCACGGCAGAGGTGAACGAATGGACGCCGCTCGCCCCGGCGCAGCGCAACGTGTTCGACCGTCGAGCCGATGTGGACCACGTCATCGCGTTCGAGGCACGAGTGCCGGCAGCTCTCTCCGCCTCGGACGTTCGCGACGCCGTCGCATCGCTCATGACAGTGCACCCGATGCTGCGCAGCAGGTTCGCCGACGATGCGACGTTCACGATCGACGACCGCAGCGATCCGGCCAGATGGGGCGTCGAATCGGTGGAATCCGCTGTTGAACTGCGACGGCTGCTGCGCGCTCCGATCGATGTGACCGATCGGTATCCGTTGCGGGCGGTCGTGGCTACGAGCGACGACGCGACTGTGGTGGGTCTGGCCTTCC
>JASLJL010000520.1 GCA_030152405.1 Gordonia sp. (in: high G+C Gram-positive bacteria)
GCCCTCTCCCGGTGATTGAGCCGGGGTCCGGAGCGATAGCGGAGGATCCCGTGTCGAAATCATGCCTAGTCGCACGCTCGACGAGCAGGAGATCGGTGCCCCGATGAACGGAGACGCGGCGACATATGGGTGGGCGGCGACAGCGTCACCGTAGTGTCGGGCACAGTGGTCCTGTGAGTTCCAGCAAGAAGGACAAGCGTCGTCTGCCCCCGCCCGACCCGGAGCCGCTGCCCGGTCTGATCGACGCGCACACGCATCTGGCGGCGTGCGGAGGTCGGACGCCGGAGGCGGTGACGGCGATCCTCGACCATGCGGAGGCGGTCGGCGTCTCCCACGTGGTCACGGTGGCCGACGACATGGTGGACGCCCGGTGGGCGGTTCAGGCGGCGCACTGGGATCAGCGGGCATACGCCGCGGTCGGTCTCCACCCGACCCACGCGGCCGACTTGAACGACGAGACGCGTGCCGAACTAGAAGAGATGCTGACCGACGATCGGGTGGTCGCGGTCGGGGAGACCGGCCTGGACTACTACTGGACCACCCGGTCCGACGACTGCGCCGACCCGGCGACCCAGCGGGACGTGTTCGCGTGGCACATCGACCTCGCGAAGCGCACCGGCAAGGCGTTGATGATCCACAATCGGGACGCCGATCGCGACCTGCTCGACGTGCTGAAGGCGGAGGGGAGCCCGGACACCGTCGTCATGCACTGCTTCTCCGGAGACCGTGACATCGCGGCCGAATGCGTGGACCGCAACTACTACTTGAGCTTTTCGGGGACTGTGACCTTCGGCAACTCCGACGAGTTGCGTGCCGGAGCGCACATCACCCCGCCGGAGCTGATGCTGGTGGAGACCGACGCGCCCTTCCTGACCCCTCATCCCTACCGTGGCCAGCCCAATCAGCCGTATTGCGTCCCGTACACGGCGCGCGGATTGGCGGCGGTGAAAGGCCTCGACGATGCCGAGATGGCGGCGATTCTCGGTGCGAACGCCCGGCGGGCGTACTCGCTTCCGTTGCGGTAACAGCACCCTGTTCGTTACCGTATCGTGATCGAAGAATCACTTGTCAGGATGAAAGCTTGTCTGTTCTCACCAGAATCAACCAGTCCACGTCGATGCGTGCCCGCCTCGCGGTAGGCGCCGTCGCCACAACTGTCGCCGCCGGCGCGGTCACCGGTGCAGTCATGCACAAGGAAGTGACGCTCGCCGTCGACGGTGAGAAGACGACTGTCAGCACCATGGCGTTCTCCGTCGAGGACGTCCTGCGCGACAACGGTGTGGAGCCCTCGACGGGCGACCTCGTGAGCGCTTCGCTGTCGAGCTCCCCGCAAGATGATCAGACGATCGTCGTCGACCGCCTGAAGAAGGTGGAGCTGGTGATCGACGGCGAGCCGAAGGTGATCACGACCAACGCCTCGTCGGTGCGCGACGTCCTCACCGAGCAGGGACTCACCTCCAGCGCGGTGGACGGCAGCCTCGACGAACGACTGCCGGTGGCGGGCGGCGACGTGGCGGTGACGCTGCCCAAGCGCGTGGTGCTCACCGACGGCGCCGACACGACGCGGCCGACGATCGCCGCGAAGACCGTCGGCGATCTTCTGGCCCGTGCGGGCAACCCGCTCTCTCCGACCGACTCCGTGTTCCCCGCAGCCGGCACCCCGGTCAGCAAGGACATGGTCATCAAGGTGACGCGTGTGCGCACCGAAGACGTGACCCTCGATGAGGAGGTCGAGTCGCCTCAGGTGAAGAAGAACGACCCGAACCTCATCTCCGGACGCACCGTCGTCCTGAAGAAGGGCACCCCGGGCAAGGCGAAGGTCAAGTACTCGATCACCACCCGCAACGGCAAGGTGATCAAGAAGGTCAAGCTCGACGAGCAGGTCCTCGTGGCCGCCACTCCGACCACGGTCCGGGTCGGCACCAAGCCCGGCGCCCCGTACGTCCCGTACGGCATCTGGGATCGTCTCGCGCAGTGTGAGTCGACCGGCAACTGGGCGATCAACAGCGGCAACGGCTTCTACGGCGGCATTCAGTTCGACCAGAACACCTGGGACCGCTGGGGCGGCCAGGAGTACGCGCCGCGCGCCGACCTCGCCACCCGCGAGGAGCAGATCGCGATCGCGTCGAAGACGCAGGCCGCACAGGGCTGGGGCGCGTGGCCGTCGTGCACGTCTCAGCTGGGCATCCGCTGACGCCTATCCTGGAGTCCATGCAGAGCACCCCCCGACTTCTCGGCCCGTCCGAGATCCGCGCACTCGCCGCGGAACTGGACGTCCGTCCGACGAAGACCCTCGGGCAGAACTTCGTGCACGACGCCAACACCGTGCGGCGAATCGTCACCTCGTCCGGGGTGGGACCGGATGACGTCGTCCTCGAAGTGGGGCCGGGTCTCGGTTCCCTGACGCTGGCCCTCCTCGGCGCCGCCGGGCGGGTGGTGGCGGTGGAGATCGATCCGAAACTCGCGGGCCGTCTGCCGCAGACGATCGGCGAGTTCGCACCCGACGCGGCGTCGAACTTCGACGTCGTGCTCGCCGACGCGCTCACCGTGACTCAGGCCGACTTGCCGGTGACGCCGACCGCGCTGGTGGCCAACCTCCCGTACAACGTCGCCGTTCCGGTGCTGCTGCACCTGATGGCGGAGTTCCCGTCGCTGCGCACCGCGCTGGTCATGGTCCAGGCCGAGGTGGCCGACCGTCTGGCCGCGACCCCGGGCGGACGGATCTACGGGGTGCCGAGCGTCAAGGCTCGCTACTACGGAGACGTGACGCGCGCCGGCTCCATCGGGAAGCACGTCTTCTGGCCGGAACCGAAGATCGAGTCGGGACTCGTACGAGTGGAGCGCACCGACAGATTCGGCCTCGACTCCGATCATCGGCGTCGCACCTTCGCGGCGATCGACGCGGCGTTCGCCCAACGCCGCAAGACGATGCGGTCGGCGCTCGGCACGTGGGCGGGCAGCCCGGCGCGCGCCGAGGAACTCCTTCGCGCGGCCGACATCGATCCCGGCATCCGCGGGGAGCGGCTCGCCGTCGACGACTTCGTCCGCCTCGCCGACGTCGTCGCTGCCGCCGGGGATCCCCGGTGATCGGAGGCGCCACCGCGCGTGTGCCCGCCAAGATCAACATGCATCTCGGCGTCGGTCCGCTCCGCGACGACGGCTACCACGAACTGTCGACACTGTTCTGTGCGCTGTCCCTGTACGACGACGTGACTGTCCGGCCGTCCGACGAGCTCACCCTGACGGTCACCGGCGACAACCGTCGCGCAGTGCCCGCCGACGCGACGAACCTCGCGGCTCGGGCCGTCGCGGCGCTCGCCGCGCGGACCGGAGACGATCCGAACGTCGCGATCACCATCGACAAGCACATCCCGGTAGCAGGCGGCATGGCAGGCGGGTCGGCCGACGCCGCGGGTGCACTCGTCGCCGCAGCCCGATTGTGGCGAGCCGACGTCTCACGTGACGAACTGGTGGAGGTCGCCGCCGAACTCGGCTCGGACGTCCCGTTCTCGCTGACCGGCGGGGCCGCGCTCGGCACCGGCCGCGGTGAGAAGCTCCTGCCCGTCCTGCACCGAGGCGAGTTCCACTGGGTCCTCGCCGTCTCCGGAACCGGATTGTCGACGCCCGCGGTGTATCGCGAACTCGACCGACTCCGGGAGACCTCCGACCGCACGACCGATGCGGGCACCGCCCGACCCGACGAGCTGATGGTCGCGATGGCATCGGGCGACGTGCACGCCGTCGCGCCACTGCTGCACAACGACCTGCAGCCCGCGGCGCTGTCGCTTCAGCCGATGCTTCGTCGTACCTTGCGCGCGGGCACCGAGGCGGGTGCACTCGCCGGAATCGTCTCCGGTTCGGGGCCGACCTGTGCGTTCCTCTGCGCCGACGCCGACGCGGCCGTCGGCGTGGCCGCCGAACTGTCCGGCTCGGGTGTCGCGAAGGCGGTCCGGACCGCGTCCGGACCTGTCGCCGGCGCACGCCTGATCCAGCAATCCTGAACCACCCACCCGAGTAAGGACACTCCCTCGTCATGGCAGCCAATCCCGGCACCAACACTTCGCTGATCACCGCTGAGAAGATCAGCAAGAGCTTCGGCATCCGCGCCCTGCTCGACGACGTCAGCGTCGGCGTGCACGAGGGGGAGCGGATCGGTGTGGTCGGACTCAACGGCGGCGGCAAGACGACCCTGCTGGAGATCCTCGCGGGCATCACCCCGCCCGATTCGGGCCGAGTGTCCCGTGTCGGCGGAGCCGTCGTGGCGACGGTGACGCAGCGTGGCGACATGCCGGACGATCACACCGTGGCCGACGTGGTCGTCGGCGTCGGCGTGGCCGAGCACGAGTGGGCGTCGGACGCTCGGATCCGCGGCATCCTGACCGGGATCGGCATCGACGGACTGCTCGATCGGAAGGTCACCGAACTGTCCGGCGGCCAGCGTCGACGGACCGCCCTCGCGGCGGCACTCGTCACCGACGCCGACCTGCTGATCCTCGACGAGCCGACCAACCACCTCGACATCGAAGGCGTCCACTGGCTCGCCGAGCACCTCGTCAACCGGCGCAGCGCGCTGCTCGTCGTGACTCACGATCGTTGGTTCCTCGACACCATCGCCACCCGCACGTGGGAGGTCCACTCCGGCCGGGTCGACGAGTACGAGGGCGGCTACAACGACTGGGTGTTCGCCCGCGCGGAGCGCAACCGGCAGGCCGACGCCGCGGAGGAGCGACGCCGCAACCTCGCCCGCAAGGAACTGGCGTGGCTGCGCCGGGGAGCGCCCGCCCGCACGTCGAAGCCGAAGTACCGCATCGAGGCCGCCGAGAAACTGATCTCCGACGTCCCGCCGCCCCGCG
>JASLJL010000526.1 GCA_030152405.1 Gordonia sp. (in: high G+C Gram-positive bacteria)
TGCCGCACGGCAGCCCTCGATCGTCTCCTCGAGCACCGAGAAGCCCGCCGAGCCGAACTGCTCGAAGAACGCCACCTGCGGCTTGACCACCGCGGCGACGGGCGCGACGCCCTCCACGCAGGCCTGCGCGAAGGTGCGCAGACCGTCGACCGAGACCGGCAGACCCCACTCGGTCAGCAGCGCCGCGTGCGGATCGATCCCCGCGCACAGCCTGCCCCGCGCGGCGACCGCCTCGGTGTACCGCGGGCCGAAGCTCACGCGCCCGCCCGCATCTCGGCGTGGCGACGCTGCAGCGACTCGACGCCCATCGTCTCGCCGAGGGCCGCCTCGATGCCCTGGACCGCGGCGCTCGCGCCGGGAACCGTCGTGATGCACGGGATCGTCGCGCCGATGGCGGCCGAGCGGATCTCGTATCCGTCGACGCGCGGCCCGGAGGTGCCGTAGGGCGTGTTGATGATCATGTCGACGGCCCCGGCCTTGATCTCGTCGATCACGGTCCGCTTGCCCTCGGCGGCCTCGACCCCCTTGGCGACGGTGACGACCTCGATGCCGTTGCGACGCAGGACGTCCGCGGTGCCTGTGGTCGCCATGATCGTGAACCCGAGATCCGCGAGTCGCTTGATCGGGAACAGGATCGACGCCTTGTCCCGGTCGGCGACCGACACGAACACCGTGCCCGAGGTCGGGAGCGCGCCTCCGGCGCCCTCCTGCGACTTCGCGAACGCCCGGCCGAAGTCCCGGTCGATGCCCATGACCTCGCCCGTCGACTTCATCTCGGGGCTGAGCAGCGAGTCGACACCGGTTCCGTCGGCGCGGCGGAAGCGGTTGAACGGCAGCACGGCCTCCTTGACCGCGACCGGCGCGTTCGCGGACGTCGTCGATCCGTCACCCTCGGCGGGGAGGATGCCCTCCGCGCGGAGTTCGGCGATGGTGCGCCCGAGCATGACGCGCGCGCACGCCTTGGCGAGCGGAACCGCCGTCGCCTTCGACACGAACGGCACGGTGCGGCTGGCACGCGGGTTCGCTTCGAGGACGTACAGGGTGTCTCCGGCGAGCGCGTACTGGACGTTCAGGAGTCCGCGCACGCCGATGCCCTTCGCGAGCGCCAGCGTCGAGCGACGGACCTCCTCGATCTGCGCGGCGCCGAGCGTGATCGGCGGCAGTGCACACGCCGAGTCGCCGGAGTGGATGCCGGCCTCCTCGATGTGCTCCATGATGCCGCCGATGTACATCTCCTCGCCGTCGAACAGCGCGTCGACGTCGATCTCGACGGCGCCTTCGAGGAAGCGGTCGACGAGCACCGGACGGTCGTCGGAGATCTCGGTCGCACGACCGATGTAGTCGGCGAGCGCCTGCTCGTCGTACACGATCTCCATGCCGCGTCCGCCGAGGACGTACGACGGACGCACGAGCACCGGGTAACCGATGCCTGCCGCGATGTCGCGGGCGCCGTCGAACGTGGTCGCGGTGCCGAACTTGGGTGCGGGCAGACCGGCGTCGACCAGCACCTGGCCGAACTCCCCGCGGTCCTCCGCGAGGTCGATGGCGGCCGGGCTGGTGCCGACGATCGGCACGCCCGCGGCCTCCAGCCGGGCGGCGAGACCGAGCGGGGTCTGACCGCCGAGCTGGACGATGACGCCCGCGACGGTGCCCGACTCGGACTCCGCGTGGAACACCTCCATCACGTCCTCGAACGTCAGGGGCTCGAAGTACAGGCGGTCCGCGGTGTCGTAGTCGGTCGAGACCGTCTCCGGGTTGCAGTTCACCATCACCGTCTCGTAGCCGGCCTCGCTGAGGGTGAGGGCGGCGTGGACGCACGAGTAGTCGAACTCAATGCCCTGACCGATGCGGTTCGGACCCGAGCCGAGGATCAGGACCTTCGGACGATCCGGCTGCGGCGCGACCTCGCTGGTGGCGGCGGGATCGAGCTCGTAGCTGCTGTAGTGGTACGGCGTCTTCGCCTCGAACTCGGCGGCACACGTGTCGACAGTCTTGTAGACCGGACGCACTCCCAGGCCGACGCGGTGCGCGCGCACGGCGTCCTCGTCGGCGAGCTCTGTGTCGCCGCCGGCCGCGCGCAGGGCCGCGATCTGGCGGTCGGAGAGCCCGGTCGACTTGGCCAGGCGCAGGAGGTCCTCGTCGAGCTCCGCGGCGTCGCGCACCTCGTGGCCCACCTCCCGGACGCCGTCGATCTCCGCGAGGAACCACGGATCGATCGCGGTGACCTCGTAGAGCTTCTCGATGCTCACGCCGGCTTCCAGGGCCAGCATCAGCTTGTGCATGCGCCCGTCGCGCGGGACCGCGATGTCGGCGAGCAGCGCGTCCACGTCGAGGGTGGACGGGTCGGGACGGTCGGCCTCGGTCCAGAAGCCCGCCGACTTGGTCTCCATCGACCGGAGCACCTTGCCGAACGCCTCCGCGAAACTGCGGCCGAGGCTCATCGCCTCACCCACCGACTTCATGGTGGTGGTGAGCGTCTCGTCGGCGCCGGGGAACTTCTCGAAGGCGAAGCGCGGGGCCTTGACCACCACGTAGTCGAGCGACGGCTCGAACGCGGCCGGCGTCACCTTGGTGATGTCGTTGGTGATCTCGTCGAGCGAGTAGCCGATGGCCAGCTTGGCCGCCATCTTCGCGATCGGGTATCCGGTGGCCTTCGACGCGAGGGCCGACGATCGCGACACGCGCGGGTTCATCTCGATGACGACGAGTCGGCCGTCCACGGGATTCTGCGCGAACTGGATGTTGCAGCCGCCGGTGTCGACGCCGACCTCGCGGAGGATGGCGATCGAGAGGTCGCGCATGATCTGGTACTCGACGTCGGTGAGGGTCATCGCGGGCGCGACGGTCACCGAGTCGCCGGTGTGGACGCCGACCGGGTCGACGTTCTCGATGGAGCAGATGACGACGACGTTGTCCTTGTTGTCGCGCATCAGTTCCAGCTCGTACTCCTTCCAGCCGAGGATCGACTCCTCGATGAGCACGTTGGCCGTCGGCGACGCGGCGAGTCCTCCGCCAGCGATGCGGTCGAGATCGTCGTGGTCGTAGGCCATGCCCGAGCCGAGACCGCCCATGGTGAAGGACGGGCGGACGACGACCGGGAAGCCGAGTTCCTCGACGGTGGCGCGAACCTCGTCCATGGTGAAGCAGACGGCCGAGCGGGCGCTCTCGCCGCCGACTTTGGCGACGATGTCCTTGAACATCTGGCGGTCCTCACCGCGCTGGATGGCGTCGAAGTCGGCGCCGATCAGCTCGATGTCGTACTTGGTGAGGATCCCCTTCTCGTGCAGCCCGACGGCGGCGTTGAGCGCCGTCTGCCCGCCGAGCGTCGCGAGGACCGCGTCGCTCGGGTGCCCTGCGGCGGCCTCGGTCTGGATGCCCTTCTCGATGTACTCGGGACTGATGGGCTCCACGTACGTCGCGTCGGCGAACTCGGGGTCGGTCATGATCGTCGCCGGGTTGGAGTTCACCAGCGAGACGCGCAGACCCTCGGCCTTCAGGACGCGGCATGCCTGGGTGCCCGAGTAGTCGAACTCGCAGGCCTGGCCGATGACGATCGGGCCGGAGCCGATCACCAGGACGTGGGAGATGTCTGTACGGCGGGGCATCAGGAACGGGTCCCTTCCATGGTGGCGACGAACTTGTCGAAGAGGTTGGCCGCATCGTGGGGTCCGGACGCGGCTTCGGGGTGGTACTGGACGGAGAACGCCTGGCCGGAGATCAGCTCGACGCCCTCGACGACGCCGTCGTTCGCGCAGACGTGCGAGACGCGCGCGCGTCCGAACGCGGTGTCGAACTCCTCGCCCGCTTCGCCCGCGATGGCGAAGCCGTGGTTCTGCGAGGTGATCGCGACGCGACCGGTCACCGTGTCGAGCACCGGGATGTTGATGCCGCGGTGACCGAACTTCAGTTTGTAGGTGTCACGTCCGAAGGCGCGGCCCATGATCTGGTTGCCGAAGCAGATGCCGAACGTCGGCAGTCCGCTGTCGATGACTTCGCTGGTCAGCGCGACGGCGGCGTCGGCGGTCGCCGGGTCGCCGGGTCCGTTGGAGAGGAAGAAGCCGTCCGGGTTCACCGAGCGGATGTCGGCGAGCGTCGCGTCCGACGGCAGGACGTGCACTTCCACCCCGCGGGCCGCGAGCATGCGGGGCGTGTTGGCCTTGATGCCCATGTCGAGTGCGGCGACACGCAGCTTGGGCTCGCCGCCCGCGGCCTCGACCACGTACGGCTCGGTGGTGCTGACCTCTGCCGCCAAGTCGGCGCCCGCCATCGACGGCTGGGCCCGGACGGCGTCGAGCATCTCGTCCACTGAGCGGAGTGCATCTCCGGAGAAGATGCCCGCGCGCATGGAGCCGGTGTCGCGCAGGACGCGGACCACGGCCCGGGTGTCGATGCCGGAGATCGACACGACGCCCTGATCGGCGAGCTCGCCTTCCAGCGTCGACCCGGCGCGCCAGTTGGAGACGCGGCGTGCGGGATTGCGGACCGCGTACCCGGCGACCCAGATCTTGCCCGGGTCGTCATGGTCGATGAAGTCCGCCGACCACTTCTGATAGGGCCCGCTCGCTGGCGCTCCCGGCACCCAGCGCACCGACGAACGCTTCCCGAGCAGGCTCTCGCTGTCGGCGGTGTTCCAGCCGGTGTTGCCGATCTGCGGCGCGGTCGCGACCACGATCTGGCGGTGATAGCTGGGATCGGTCAGGGTCTCCTGGTAACCGGTCATCGCGGTGCAGAACACCGCTTCGCCCAGGGTCTCACCGGTGGCGCCGTATGCGCGCCCGATGTAGACCTGGCCGTTCTCCAGCACCAGTACAGCTTTACTCATCTCTTCAGGAATCCTTCTTCTCAGGTGCCGGTGTGGAATCGGTGGCGTCGAAGGCGGCGAAGGCCTTCTCGTTCAGTTCGTGGTAGGCGCTCGTCCACTCGGGGTAGGCGCTCTTGTCGTCGCCGCGGAGCCCCGAGTCGATCTGAACTCCGGACGGCAGCGTCCAACGGATGACGAGGACTCCGTCGCGGCTCATGACCTTGCCCGCGAGGCCGTTCTCGGTGCGGACGGCGACCAGCGATTCGCGTGGGATCCAGATCTCCGAGGCGCCCTGACGGGTCAACAGCAGACCGTCGTCGTATTCGGTCAGGTCGGCCGTCGCCCGATCGCCTTTGTCGCCGACTGCGATGCGGTTCTGCCAGCTCGGCGCGATCGTGCTGCCGACGTACAGACCCGAGTGCGGCCCGCGGACCGGGTCGCCGAGCTCGGCGGGAGCCTCCGGGAACTCGCCGAGATCGTCGATCTGGCGCTCTCCGCGCTTGCGCCATCCCCGCAGCGCCAAGGTCACCAGGGTGAGCCACACGGCGAGTGCGCCGAGCGCGATGAACAGGTAGTACAGCCAGTTGCTCACAGCCACGCCCCCTCGGCTGCGCTCGCGGCGCGCTGAGCGGTCACCCGTCCGCGGAGGACGGTCGCCGTCACGGCGCCGGGGAGGGTCATCTCCTCGTACGGGGTGTTCTCCGACTTGCTCGCCAGGTCGGGGCCGCTGACGGTCCACGACCGGTCGGGATCGACGATCGTGAGGTTCGCCGGCTCGCCGACCGCGATCGGACGGCCCTGGTCGTCGAGTCCGACGATCTGCGCCGGGCGTTCGCTCATCACGCGGGCCACGCCGCGCCAGTCGAGCAGTCCGGTTCGGACC
>JASLJL010000066.1 GCA_030152405.1 Gordonia sp. (in: high G+C Gram-positive bacteria)
GAACCTCGATACTACGGAGTCATTTGAAACTTGAAATAATAATAGGCGTCAAAGTTTCAAACTTCAAGTATTGGTCCGGATCGTACGACGACGGCCCCGCACATGAAAGAGTGAGTCCATGACACTGACGCTCGCCACGCAGGTCGCGCTGATCTGCGCCGGATCGATCTTCTTGTGGGCGCTGGTGCTCGGTGTCTGGAAGTTCGCTCAGATCATGCGGAGCCCGGACGGCGCCGCCCACGTCTATGTCGACATCGCTCACCGTGCGGCGCTCATGTACTCGTTCGCAACGGCGATGCTCGGTGTCTTCGTTCAGTTCAGTGCGTGGAGCACAGCGGTGAACTTGGCCGCGTTGATCGTGGTCGTCTTCTTCTTCGTGACCGCGATCGCGTCCTACTGTCTGCACGGCGCCCGTCGGGACACTCAGAATCAACTGCATCCGACGTCGCCGACGATGACCGCGTCAATGGTCGCGCTCATCGTCGGCGAGATCGGCGGCACGGCCGTGATCGTGCTCGGCTTCGTGGTCGAGCAGGCCGCTACCTGGTGATCGTGACGCGAGCGGATCAGAGGTACGCGCCGCACACCGGCCATGCGCCGGGGCCCTGAGTGGCGAGCACGTTCTCGGCGACGCGGATCTGCTCCTCGCGCGAGGCGTTGGATGCGCTGCCCGTGCCGCCGTTGGCCTCCCAGGTGGACTGCGAGAACTGAAGGCCGCCGTAGTAGCCGTTTCCGGTGTTGATCGACCAGTCGCCGCCGCTCTCGCACTGCGCGACGGCGTCCCAGTCGTGGCCGGTGTCCGCCGAGGCGACTCCAGCGGTCGCGGCGAGCGGGGCGATGGTCAGTGCGCCGATGAACGCGGCGCGGGTGGCGATTTTGGTGAAGCTCATCAGGTCGTCTCCTCTGTCGGTCTTGGCTGCCCTCTCGGGGCTGCGTTCGGTACGGCATCGAACCGTACGGGTCGAGAAACCAAAGGTCACACCCGTTCCGGTGGTCCAGACCACAGGGTGCTTGCAGTAGCAAGCGGGATGTCCACGGGATCGTCGCAGGTGACGGCGGCTGCCGGGCCGTTATCGATCCGTGATCTGAAACCGGCGGAATGTGAGCGGTCACACGGGCCAAACGTGACAGCCGTCACCGGCTGATCGCTACCGTGGCGGGCATGGGTTCCTATGCAGACGCCTTCGCCCGCAGCACACACGACGCCGACGGTTTCTGGCTCGACGCCGCGTCGGCGGTCGACTGGATCAGTCCACCCGAGCGTGCACTCGACGACACGAACCCGCCGATCTACCGGTGGTTCCCCGGCGCCACCCTCAACACGTCGGTCAACGCACTCGACCGGCACGTGGCCGCGGGCCGCGGGGATCAGGCCGCGTTGATCTGGGACTCGGCGATGACCTCCACCGTCCGCACGTACACGTACGCGCAACTGCTCGACGAGGTCGCCGCGTTCGCGGGAGCACTCGCGGCGCATGGAGTCACCAAGGGCGACCGCGTGGTGATCTACTTGCCGATGATCCCGGAGGCCGCGATCGCGATGCTCGCCTGCGCCCGCATCGGAGCGGTTCATTCGGTGGTGTTCGGCGGATTCGCCGCACCCGAACTCGCGACCCGAATCGACGACGCGGAGCCGGTCGCGGTCATCACGGCGTCGGGCGGGCTCGAGCCGGGCCGTGTCGTCGAGTACCTTCCGCTGGTGCACGCCGCCATCGAGCAGGCGACCTGCACACCGTCGACGGTGATCGTCAAAGACCGCGCGGAGGTTCCGGGTTCGGCGTCTGACTACGACGGGTGGCTCGACTGGGACACCGAGCGAGCGGCCGCGACGAGCGCCGACCCCGTGGAAGTGGCCGCCACCGATCCGCTGTACATCCTCTACACGTCGGGCACCACGGGTAAGCCCAAAGGCGTGGTGCGCGACAACGGCGGTCACGCCGTCGCTCTGACGTGGTCGATGCGCAACGTCTACGACATCTCGCCCGGGGACGTCTGGTGGACCGCCTCCGACGTCGGCTGGGTGGTCGGCCACAGCTATATCGTCTACGGGCCGCTCCTCGCGGGCGCGACGACGGTGATGTACGAGGGCAAACCTGTCGGCACGCCCGACGCGGGTGCATTCTGGCGAGTGATCGAGGAGCACGGGGTCGCCGCGTTGTTCACCGCGCCGACCGCTGTCCGCGCCGTCCGGAAAGCCGATCCGGAGGCCGCCGAACTCGCGAAGTACAACACGTCGACGCTGCGGACGCTCTTCGCGGCCGGGGAACGGCTCGATCCCGACACCTACGAGTGGGCGTCGTCGGTCCTGGGCGTGCCGGTGGTCGATCACTGGTGGCAGACCGAGACCGGCTGGGCGATCGTGGCCAACCTGCGTGGACTCGAACCGATGCCGATCAAGGCGGGCTCGCCCACGGTGCCGGTGCCAGGCTTCGACGTGCAGGTCGTCGACGCGACCGGTGAGCAGGTGGCCGCAGGCGAGGAGGGGAACATCGTCATCAAGCTGCCGCTGCCGCCGGGAACGCTCGCCGGCCTCTGGCGCGACGAGGCCAGGTTCCGGGCGTCGTACCTGAACACCTTCGACGGGTGCTACCTCACCGGCGACTCCGGCTACATCGACGCCGACGGCTACGTGTTCGTTCTCGGCCGGTCGGACGACGTCATCAACGTCGCCGGACACCGGTTGTCGACCGGCAGCATCGAAGCTGTCGTCGCAGGCCATCCGGCGGTCGCCGAGTGTGCGGTCATCGGCATCCACGACGACCTCAAGGGGCAGCGCCCGAGCGGATACGTGGTCCTCAAGGCGGGTGTCGAGATCAACGACGACACGCTGCGCTCCGAACTGGTGCAGCGGGTGCGTGACGAGATCGGCGCCGTGGCGACGTTCCGCGACGTCACGGTCGTCGCGTCGCTCCCGAAGACGCGGTCGGGGAAGATCCTGCGCAAGACGATGCGACAGATCGTCGACGGCGACGACTACGCGGTTCCGTCGACCATCGAGGACGCGTCGGTCCTCGACGCGTTGATCGAGCAGTTGCGGGACTGACCCTCACGCCTGCGGACAGCGACCGGCGGGCGTCCGTCCCTCGATGATCTCGGCCGTCCACGCGAGCAGGTCGTCGACCGCGGGCGAACCCGCGTCCACCAGGGGGACGTGCCCGAGGCCCGGGTACGTGCGGAAGTCGACGTTCGTGCCGACCGCGCACTGGTGAGCCGCGAACGACTTCTGGCCCTGCGGACTGATCAGGTCGTCGGCGTCGCCCTGTGCGAGCAGCAGCGGCATCGTGAGCTTCGCCGAGGGCGTGTTCTGAACGAGACGATCCCGCAGCGGACCGTCGTCCAGGCTTCCCCCGTAGGGGTCGGCGCCGACCAGCAGCGCCTCGATGACGGAGGCGACCACGGCGGGTTCGCTCAGGCACCGGGTCGCCATCGCGTGAAGCGGAAGTCGGGCCTGCACGTCGACGTAGTCGTCGAAATCGACGTCGTCGTACGTGCGGCTGTACGCGTCCAGGACGTACGACCCGAAGACCGCGCCGCCGGTCATGCCCATCAGCTTGTCCGCCAGGCCGAGCAGGTCGGACGCGGGCGCCATCGCGGCGACGCCCGACACCTCGACGTCGGGTGCGTACGTCGGTGCGATGATGCCGGTCCACAAGGCGGCGTGCCCACCCTGCGAGTGACCCCAGACGACGGTCCGCGGGGACAACCGGAGTTGCCGCATCCCGCGCGCGGCGCGCACCGAGTCGAGGACGGCGCGGGCTTCGCCCTGACCGATGAGATACGGCGTCGGCCCCTCGGTGCCGAGCCCGGTGTAGTCGGTCGCGACCATCACCGATCCCGACGCGATCACCTCCGGCAGCGCAGGGGTGGCGCCGGCGGTGAACGGATGCTCGAGCACCGACGGCGCACAACCCGGCGCGGCTCCGGTGGTCCCGTGCGCCCACGCGATCACCGGCCGCGGTCCCGGTGGCGGGTCCTTCGGTGCGACGACGATCGCGCTCGCGAGTGCGGGGACGCCGTCGTCTCGCGTGGTCGTGTACAGGATCCGCCATGCCCGCGCGTTGTCCGGGACGTCGCGGTGGAAGTCCTCGGTGCGCAGGAGAGTGCCCGGTTCAGCCGCGGGGTCGAGAGGCGCCGAGTAGAAGTCGTCCGGTTCGGGTGACGCCCGGTGGACGCCGATCGAGACGACGGCCAGCGGTATCGCGACGAGGGCGGCGACCACGGCGGTGACGAGGCGCAGCACCCGGTGTGGTCGGCCGGTGCCCTCGGCCGGCCGACGGGCGATGCGGTAGAGGCGGGTGAGGCCGAACCAGATCAGCGCGACACCGGCGACGAAGGTCGCGGCGAAGATCGTCACACCCGGCCACGCGAACGCTGTCACGGCCAGCGCGACGGCTGCGACGCCGAGCAGGGCGTCGGCGATCCGCATCACCGGGTCGCCCGTGGGGACGGCGGCGGCGAACCGAGTGGCCGCCCATGCGATGAGCCCGACGCCGCTGACCACGGCGACCGAGACGATCGACAAGCCCTGCCACGCGAGGAGGACCACGCCGGTGGCGACCAGAGCGGACGCGCCCGCGTACCGCAGTGGTCGGACGCCTTCCACCGCGCGGGTGGCCTCGCCGACGCCTGCGACGATCAGACCGACGGCGAGCGCGGCGGCCACCAGGGGGACGGATCCGAACGGGCGCAACGCGAACAGTGCGCCGATGCCGACGGCGGCCACTCCGACGATGCCGTCCAGGACCTGTGCGCGTGTCATGCGTCGAGCATATGGCTGACGATCAGCCGAGGACTCCCGGCCGCAGCATTCGGCGCATCACGCGAATCACGTCGTCCACCGAGGTCTCCGGATTCTCGGCGTTCTCGACGATCGCCGCGTTGACCGCACCGAGGTACGCCGACCACACCAGCGGGTCGGTGGACGCCAGTTCGAGGCCCTGGTGTGCGCCGCGATCGGAGACAGCTCCGAGCAGCGACGCCCACTGGAGACGCCGCTCACGGCGGTACGCCTCGAACGCCGGACTGACTCCGATCACTTCGACGAAACTGATCCGAATGCGCTCGGGTTCGTCGTTGTAATAGGTGACGAAGGCGATCACCCCCGCGTCGAGCACCTCGTCCAACGTCCCCTGCCGGTCCAACGCCGCGACGACGGCGTCGGACACCGTCGCCATGGTCGCGTCCTGGATCTCGTCGTAGAGCGCTCTGAGCAGGTCCTCCCGGTCGGTGAACGCCTCATAGAACTGTCTGGACGACAACGCCGCGTGCTTGCACACCGCCGGAATCGAGGTTGCGGCGAATCCCTGCGTGCCGAAGAGCTGCAGGGCCGAGTCCAGGAATCTCGCCCGACGTTCGCGACGTCTATCGTCGACGGACTGCCCGCGATAGTTCCTGGACTCGGTCACGCACTCAAACTACTTGCCGCGACCGATCGCCGCGCCGAACAGTGCCGCGAGGTCGGAGCCGATGGTGCGGGAGAACGTGGGCCACCACTTCGAGTCGGTCGCCATCGACAGTTCGTCGCGCGTGGTGCAGCCGGGCTTTGCAGCCTTCCCGTCGAGACGATCCTTCAACCACAGGAACGCCAACGGCGCACCGGACACCTCACCGATGATGTGTTCGGACAAGTGGTCCCGGGTGTAGGTGATCGAGGGCCCCGGAGCGGCGCAGTACTTCTTCACCAGCGTGTTCACCTGGCCGACCGGGACGATCTCGTCGAGCTGCGAGTTCCAGATGTACATCGGCATGTCCGGGCGGGCGCGCCCCATCTTGGTGTCGGCGAGGAGCCGCTTGACGCTGGGGGCCTTGAGTCCGCCACCGGGCCAGTCGATGAGTCCGATGTTGTTCAAGAAGGGGAAGGTCATCGCCTGGTACTGCACGCAGAGCGGTCCCTTGAGATCGCGCAGACCTCTGCCGAGCGGATTCAGGCGACGGTCGAGGAACGTGTCGAAGTACTTGTACTCGCGAGCCAGGCCGAAGACGGCGCCGAGCACCAGTCCGCTGGTGGCGCCGTTCTGCGCGGTGCGGAGCAGCGAACCGAGGTCGGCGGGCACGCCGCCTTCCGCGGCGCCCACGATGTTCAGTTCGGGAGCGTACGACTGCTTCAGTTCGGCGGTGTGACCGGTCACGATGGCGCCGCCGGAGTAGCCGTACAGGCCGATCGGGGAAGCGTCGGTGATGGTCGACGGCGCGAACTGCTTAGCGGCCCGCAGGCTGTCCAACGTGATCCGCGCACCGAGCGGGCCCGCCGCATACGCGTGATTCGGTCCTTCGTGGTCGGGCAGGACGAGTGCATATCCCTGAGCGAGGAAGCCTTGCCCGACCAGAAGCTCGGCCGGCGCCACGACCTGGCCCAGCAGCGGGCTCGCGTTGAGGTGCTGAATCGCGTAGGAGGTCGAGCAGTAGCCCGCGGTCGAGTCCTCGGCGATCTGCATGGAGACCACCTTGCGGGGGCCCTTCGTGGTGCCACGAGGCTTCAAGATCGTGGTCACTGCGGGGATCGGCCGACCGCTGGTGTCGGTGGACTTGAATGACAGTTGCCAGGCGTCGACGTTGAGCGGGGCGAGGCCGAACATCGCCGCGTTGATCCGGCGCGCGCCGAGGATCTCGCCATTCTCCGCAGCGGCGACCTCGGCCTGCGGCGGACGGTAGAAGCTCGCGTCGAGTTCCTGGGGCAACGGCACGAGTGGAGCGGGCGCCACCTTGACCTGTCCTCGGTCGGGTGCGGCGGTCGCAGGCGCCACGAGGACCGACGCGCAGGCGAACGCTGCGATGACGGCGCATGTGACCGATGCGGTGAGTGTTCGGCGCACGAGAAATCTCCCATCGACTGTGAAACAGTTCTGTTTCAGAATGTTCCGGAAGGGTACCCGGCTATGACGCTCGACACAAGGAAGGGCCGACTGTCGGGTGGGTGACCGGACAGCTCTATCGACTAGCCGACAGAGCTCAGCAGCACACAGGCCGCGGTGCCGGCGACGAGAGACAGGAGCAGGTTGCGCCGCCACAGGTGGACGCCGATCGTCACAGCTGCGCCGACCATCTCGGGCACTCCGTTGCGTGGGCCGCTCAGATCGATCGCCATCAGGCAGTACACGGCGAGGATCAGTACCGCGCCTGCGGGCATCGCACGCCGCAGGAATACGGTGACGGGCGCGTTCCGCATGTTGGGCGGCAGGGCGAACGGAGCGGCGCGCAGAGCCACGGTGACCGCGGCCGCGACTGCGATCGCCGCGACGATGTATCCGGTGCTAGGCATCGACCGTCACCTCCGTGTGGACCGACTCCTCGCGCGGCGTCGGAGACGGTCTGCCGTGCTGGACGGCGTACCGCACCAATAGCGCGACGGTGAACAGCGAGATCGCGACGATCAGCATCGCCTGTGGCGCGAGGACGTGGGCGATCACACCCGACACGACCGCCAATGCGGCGGTGATCGCGTCCCGCGAGGCGTCGAGCGCGTCGATCGCCAGGATCAGGAACAGAGCGGTGAGGACGAAGTCGAGCCCGTGGAGGCCGCCGAGCAGGGACGGCCCGGCGAGGGATCCGGTCGTCGCGCCGGCCACCCACGCCAGGTGCAGGCCCGCCTGCGTCCACGTGAGTTGGCGACCCGACCACCGGAGAGCTGACGGCGAGGTCGACATGACGTACGCCTCGTCGACGAGAGCGTAGACGCTGTAGGCGCGTGCGGTCCGGCTGCGGAGCTTGTCGATCGGGAACGACAGCCCGTAGAAGACGTGGCGAGAGTTCACCAGGAGCGTGGTGGCGGCGATCACGGCGAGGGGAGTGGCCGCTGCGAACAGCCCGACGAGGATGAACTCGGCCGATCCGGCGAAGATCGCGGTCGACATCGCCGGAGCGACCCACCAGTCGAATCCTGTTGTGCGCGTGAGTACTCCGAAACCGACGCCGAGCGTGAAGAGTCCGATCCACACGACTCCCGCCGTCTTGGCGGCGGCTGTGAGTGACTGAGGAGCGCGGACTTTCGTCATGTAGCAATGTTAGGAAGATATGCACGCAATGTGCTGTCCCAAGATGGCTAGTTCTCGCTGCTGTGAGCAATAATAGATGCATGGATGATCTTGATCGAGCCATAATCAGAGAGTTGCAGCGAGACGGCCGTGTGACGAATCAGGAACTGGCCTCCCGCGTCGGCCTGACGGCGGCGCCCTGTCTGCGTCGCGTCCGACGCCTCGAGGCCGACGGAGTGATCCGCGGATACTCGGCGGTGATCGACCACGATGCGATGGGTCTCGGCATGGAGGTGATCGTCAATGCCGAACTCGTCGCCAAGGACTGGGAGACGGTCCGCGACTTCGAGAGCCGCGTGGGTGCGATGGACAGCGTCGTCGAACTGCGGCGAATGTTCGGTCTTCCGGACTATCTGATCCGGGTCCGCGTGCGGGACACGGCGGAGTACGAACGGTGGGTGACCGCCGATCTCATGGGCGACCCGGCGATCGCCAGGCTCGACTCCAGGATGACGATGAAGGTCGTCAAGGGGTCGTCGTAAAAGAATCACCGATCCGGTGAGGCACAGCCGAAATCGGCCTCTTTCTCACGGATCGGTGATTCTTTTACGAACGAGTGCTGCTACTTCAGCTCTGAACTGCTCTTCCCGAGGACACGGCGAGCGATGATCAGCTGCTGGATCTGCTGCGTGCCTTCGAAGATGTCGAGGATCTTCGAGTCGCGAGCCCACTTCTCCAGGAGCGTGCGCTGCGAGTAGCCGAGGGTCGACGCGAGCTCGACGGCCTTGTTGGTCACATCGGTGCCGGTGCGACCCGCCTTGGCCTTGCTCATCGACGCCTCGAGCGAGTTCGGCATCTTGTTGTCGGCCATCCACGCTGCACGGAGCGACAGGAGGTATGCGGCCTCCCAGTCGGACTCCAGGCGGATGAACTCCGCCGCGGCGGCGGGCTGATCGGCCGCCGGGCGGTCGTAGTCGATCTCGATGCCGGCGTCTTCGAGGAGTTTGCGCAGCTCTTCGAGTGCGGCCCGTCCGACGCCGACGGCCATCGCCGCCACCATCGGCCGGGTGTTGTCGAAGGTCTGCATGACCCCGCCGAAGCCCTTCTTGACGTCTACCTCGGGCGAGCCGAGCAGGAACGTCGCGGGAATCCGGCAGTCCTCGAAGCGGATCACGGCGGTGTCGGACGCACGGATGCCGAGCTTGTGCTCGAGCCGCGCGATCGTCACACCGGGATGCTTACGGGGGACCACGAAGCTCTTGATCGCGGCACGTCCGAGGCTGCGGTCGACGGACGCCCACACCACGATGTGCGATGCGCGCGAACCGGCCGTGACGAAGATCTTCTCACCGTTGAGCACGTACTCGTCGCCGTCGCGGACGGCGGTCGTCGTGACGGCCGCCGAGTCGGATCCGAAGCTCGGCTCGGTGATGGCCATCGAGGCCCACACCTCGCCGCCCATCTCCTCGATCTGCTCGTCGGTGGCGACGGCGGCGATCGCCGCGTTGCCGAGTCCCTGGTAGGGGATCGACAGCATCAGGCCCACGTCGCCGTACGACGCCCACAGGGCGTTGAGCACCGACTGCATGTTGCCGCCGTTGGCGTTGTAGCCCTCGGGGCGTTCCTTCTTCTCGTCGCCGCGGCCGCCCGCGGCTCCCGCACCGGCCTGACCTGCGGCGGCGAGGCCGTTGTACAGGTTGGCGAGGGTGTCGAGCTCGACCGGGTACTCGTGCTCGGCGAGGTCGTACTTGCGGCTGATCGGGCGGAAGATCTGCAGGGCCGCCTGGCGGGCCTGGTCGATCGTCGGCTCGAGCTTCTTCGGGAGTTCAAGATTGATGGCCATGTGAGGCTTCTCCTTCTCAGGTCTCGTCCGTTACAGGACGATGACGCCCTCGCCGATGCCCGCACCGCGCAGGTCGCGGTACCAACGCTCCACCGGATGCTCCTTGGTGAAGCCGTGGCCGCCGAGCAACTGCACGCCGTCCAGGCCGATTTGCAGGCCCTTGTCGATGGTGAGCTTGCGGGCGAGTGCGGCCTCGCGGGCGAACGACAGGCCCTGCTCGGCGCGCGAGGCGCCGCGCAGCGTCACCAGTCGGAGGCCGTCGATCTCGGTGGCCATGTTCGCGACCATGAAGGCCACCGCCTGGCGGTTGGAGATCGGCTCGCCGAACGCCTCGCGCTCATTGACGTAGGGGACCACGTAGTCGAGCATCGCAGTCGCGGTGCCGACGGCCAATGCCGACCAGCCCAGACGCGAGAGGCGCACGACGTCGCGGTATGCGGCGGCGGCTTCGTCGCCCTCGACCTCGCCGAGCAGCGCGGTGGTGGGCACCGACACGTCGTCGAGGATCAGGCGACCCATGCCCGCGGCGCGCAGACCCATGCCGGGGTCGGCCTCGACCGACAGGCCCTTGGTGTCCGACTCGACGATGAACAGTGCCGGACGGCCGTCGAGCTGCGCGCCGACGATGAACAGCTCAGCGCTGCCCGCGGCCGGGACGAAGCTCTTCACGCCGGTGAGGCGGTAGCCGCTCGGCGCGCGCGTGGCCTTGGTCTGCAAGGCGAACGCGTCGAACAGTGGACGCGGCTCGGCGATCACAACCGCCGAGGTGGGGACGTTCTCACCGGCGTAGTCGGGGAGGTAGGTGCGCTGCTGGCCGTCGCTGCCGAAGTTGGTGAGCGTGGTGGCGACGCCGCTCGGTGCGAGCAGTGGCACGGCCAGTCCCATATCGCCGTACGACATGGCCTCGGCCACCAGCGCGTTGGTCACGAC
>JASLJL010000069.1 GCA_030152405.1 Gordonia sp. (in: high G+C Gram-positive bacteria)
ATGTACGCCGACACCCGCGTCCAGACCATCTACGGCGGCACCAGCGAGATCATGAAGGAACTGATCGGCCGCTCGCTCTAGCCGCTGGTGAACATTGGCGACGTTTCTTGGCGCAGTGCCGAGAAACGTCGCCAACGTTCACTCGTCGTATTACGTGCGGGCCTGCACAAAACTCTGGCCGCCCCGGGTGTCGGTGTGGCAGAGTGGTCGACGTGATCAAGAGCTGTCAGGAGTGTTGTCAGGGCTGACGTCCCGCTTACCAGCGAGGACGCGCCTTCAGTCAGCACGTTTCCTGCACGTTCGATCACCATTCGAGGATCACCTCATGACCATTGCGCTCACCGCACCCGTCTCTGCTCCCTTCGTCTCCGTCCCGCTGTCGGTTCAAGCCGCGGGCTACCGCGAGTCACTCGCCGACGGTGCGATCGCCGTCGATCTTCGCGACGTGGACTCGCGCCGCGTCCACGGCGCGCTGCTCGGCGCGATCGCCGTCGACTCCGATCAGGCGCTCGCTCTGCTCAGTCCGGACTCCGCGCTGGCGTTGCGATCCGCGTCGGTCGACGCTCAGTGGATCCTCGTATCCGACGACGGCTACGACGCAGAGTGGCTCGCGTGGCACCTGCAGGCGCGCGGTGTGCACGGCGCCCGCTTCGTCGTCGGCGGTCATCGTGCACTGCGTGAGCAGGGCGTGACCGGATCGGTCGGTGCCGACGCGCTCGGTCTGTACGACCCGCGCTGACCTGCCGTCTCGATTGGTGTCAGCGTCGTGCCGACACTTAACCTAGAGGCGTGAGCGAGCAGCAGAACGACGACCAGACCCGCGACGACGATCAGACTCCCGAACAGCTGCGGATCCGCCGCGAGAAGCGCGAACGGATCCTGGCCGACGGACGCGAGGCGTACCCCGTCGAACTGGACCGCACCCACTCGCTGCGAGCGATCCGCGACGAGTACTCGCACCTTGAGGCGGGCGCCGAGACCGGTGTCGTCGCAGGCGTCGCGGGTCGCGTCATCTTCATCCGGAACAAGGGCAAGCTCTGCTTCGCCACGCTCCAGGAGGGTGACGGCACCCAGTTGCAGGCCATGCTCAGCCAGGCCAAGGTCGGCGAGGAGTCGCTCGCCGCGTGGAAGTCGGACGTCGACCTCGGCGACATCGTGTACGTCCACGGCGAGATCATCTCCTCGCGCACCGGCGAGCTGTCGGTGATGGCCGACGCGTGGGCGATGGCGTCGAAGTCGTTGCGGCCCTTGCCTGTCGCGCACAAGGAGATGAACGAGGAGTCGCGCGTACGTCAGCGTTACGTCGACCTCATCGTCCGCCCCGAGGCCCGCGAGACCGCCCGCACACGCGTGAAGGTGATGGCGGAACTGCGTCGCTTCATGACCGAGCGCGACTTCCTCGAGATCGAGACGCCGATGCTGCAGACGCTGCACGGCGGCGCCGCGGCCCGCCCGTTCGTCACGCATTCCAACGCGTTCGACATGGACCTCTACCTGCGCATCGCCCCGGAGCTGTTCCTCAAGCGCGCCGTCGTCGGCGGCATCGAGCGCGTCTTCGAGGTGAACCGGAACTTCCGCAACGAAGGCGCCGATTCGACGCACTCGCCGGAGTTCGCGATGCTCGAGACCTACCAGGCCTACGTCACCTACGACGACGCCGCGATCATGACGCGCGAGCTCGTCCAGTCGGTCGCGCTCGCGGCGACCGGAACCCTCACTCCGACGATGCCCGACGGCAGCACGTACGACCTGTCGGGCGAGTGGAAGTCGGTCTCGATGTACCCGTCGCTGTCGGAAGCCCTCGGCCGGGAGATCGTGCCGGTGGAGACGACCGTCGACGAACTGCTGGCGATCTGCGCCGAGGTCGGCCTCGACGTCCCGAAGGACAAGGGCTACGGACACGGCAAGCTCGTCGAAGAGCTCTGGGAGCACATGGTCGGCAGCAAGCTCGACGAGCCGGTGTTCGTCCGCGACTTCCCGGTCGAGACGTCGCCGCTGGTGCGTGCGCACCGCACGATCCCCGGAGTCGTCGAGAAGTGGGACCTCTATGTCCGGGGCTTCGAGCTGGCCACCGGCTACTCCGAGCTCGTCGACCCGATCATCCAGCGTGAGCGCTTCGTCGACCAGGCGCGACTGGCCGCCGCGGGCGACGACGAGGCGATGGTCCTCGACGAGGAGTTCCTCACCGCGATGGAGTACGCGATGCCGCCGACCGCGGGCACCGGCATGGGCATCGATCGCCTCCTCATGGCGATCACCGGCCTCGGCATCCGCGAAACCGTCCTCTTCCCGCTGGTGAAGCCCGTTCAGTAGCCTCTCGTCGGTGGCGGTCTCAGACGTCCATGCCTGCGTTGCGGGCGTGGGTCATCGTGGTGCTCTGGCCGTCGAGGGTCTCCCGGATGATGTCCGCATGACCTGCGTGGTGGGCTAGTTCGCGCAGCATGTGCAGGACGATCCACCGGACTGACCGGTACTCTCGCTCGGGCGCCCAGGGCGCGGTGGGGAGTGGGATCAGCGCATCGAGGTCCGTCGTCGCCCTCAATGCGGCGACGGTGTCGGCGTACTGGGCGTCGTACTTGCCCGCCCACTCGGCGAAGGTCTCGTCGTCGGTGAGCTCGTAGGCGTGGACGGTCCCGGCCATGTCGAACTCGGCGGTGGGGTCGGCTTCGGCGATCGTCTTCCACCAGCTCTCATGGGTCAGGGTTCAGGGTGACGTGTTTGAGCAGTCCGCCGATGCTCAGTGCGGACACCGTCGGGGTGGCACGTGCTTGTTCCTCGCTCACGCCGTCGACGGCGATGCGGAAATTGGTGGATTCGTCGTCGAAGAGGGCGATGAGGTCGGTGATCTCAGTCATTTGTCGACGATAGGTCCGATGTGCTCCTGAGATCGGTCGGATGAGAGAAGTCCGAGGGCACATCGCCGTCGAACCCCGATGATTCGACCGATCTCAGGAGCGTCGAGGTGATCGAGATCAGCCCTCGTTCGAGTCGTAGTACGTCCACGGCTCGTAGGAGACGACGCTTCCGTCGGGCGCGTTGATCTCCAAGGCGTCGGGGCGCACGTGATAGCTGTAGCCGTCGTTCACGCCGTGGTAGCCGCCGCTCGCGTAGCGGGCGTTGTCGATGACGAGCGCGAGCCCGGTCGATTTGGCCATGCCCTGATACTGGTAGTCGATCGAATGGCCGGGGTTCTGGCAGATCAGGATCTGCGACGACGCCGACTCGGCCTTCACAAAAGCCTGGCGGGCGCAGTGCGGCCCTCCGGGGAAGCCGTCCTGGTACCCGGGATCGGCGCCGGCACCGCCGGCCGCCACCGATCCTCCGGCGATGAGGGCGGCGGCCGCCGTCAGCAGTACTGTTCGCGTTCGATTCGTCATGTGTTCTCCTCGCTTCGCGGTGTTCGTTCGTGGTCTCCAGTGTGCGGGCGCGGTGCCGCCTGGAGTCATCCGTTCGGACTACACACGGCCCGTCAGCGCTGGGTGTAGAAGGTCCACGGCTCGTAGGAGACGGTCGTGCCGTCTGGCGCTGTGATGTGCAGGTACTCGCGGTGGACGTGGTATGTGTAGCCGTTGTTGTAGGCGTGGAATCTGCCGAACTGGTCCTGGGTGGCGCCGTTGATGTCGATCCAGTTGCCCGTGCTCTTGGCCTTGCCGCTGTACTCCCAACTGGTCGGCCCCTGTACGGGGCAGATCACGACCTGCGAGTGCGCCGATTCAGCCATGACCTTCGCTGGTCCGCGGCAGTACGGTCCGTTGGGGAAGCCGTCGGCGGCCGCGTCGCCGACGGTGGTCAGTCCGGCGCCGGCCAGGCCGGCCGCCACGATTGCTCCGGCGATGACTCGAGTTCGATTGCGCATGATGTTCACGTCCTCTCGCAGGCGAGCGGTAGCGGTCAGGCCGCGGTGTGCGCTGCGTTGTCGGGTGTGCTCGACCGCTACTGGGTATGTCGGGGTGCGGTCGTGGGCCCGTTAGGTCCGTGTAGTCCAAACAAATGACACTGGGACGGCCGGTGCAGTCGTCTCAGGGGATGAGGCGAACGCGGCGCGCGTTGACGACGGCCTCGAAGCGGGTGGACGCGTCGAGCTTCACGAGAAGCTTCTTGACGTGGTCTTTCACGGTGTAGACGCCGATTCCGAGACGGTCGGCGATCGTCGCGTTCGGCAGCCCGGCGGCGAGCAGTCCGAGGACGTCCTGTTCCCGCGGCGTGAGTCGGACGGCGGGCTCGGCGAACGGTGCGTCGTGGGCGAGACCGTCGGCGATGTCCAGCATCTGCGCACGCAGCGCGTCGTCGTCGGTCGTGTCGGCGAGGGTGCGCAGGCGAGAGTACGAGTCCTGGATGCGCGACCGCCAGGCGGCGAGATCGCGTTCCTCGTCGTCGGTCCGGAGCGTGGCCAAGACCTCGGCGACAGCCAGTTGCTGCTCCACGCTGCGCGCCTCGTCGGTGACTGCGTCGAGGCAGATGCCGAGCTCCTGCTGCGGGTTGCGCCTGGCCGCGTAGAGGACTCCGATGTGCTTGCGGCCGACGATGATCGGCGCCGCGACCATGGCGCGGAGGCTCTCCGCGCGAATGATCTCGTCGTAGGTGTGCGTGATCAGCGGGGAGCGGACGTAATCGTGCAGGGCTGCCGCTCGACGGCGGCTGATCACTCGCCCGCCGAGACCGTGGCCGGGAATGAGGTCGGCGCCGCGCAACGGGCCGACGACGTCGCCGTCGAACGCGAACAACTGGATCCGGTCGGCGGTGCCGGGCACCACCCGCCCTGCGAAGGCCAGGCCCGCGCCGGTGCGCACGCGGA
>JASLJL010000101.1 GCA_030152405.1 Gordonia sp. (in: high G+C Gram-positive bacteria)
ACGAGCAGCGGCGCGCGCCGCCAAGGACTGGGCCGTCGCCGACGAGGTGCGCGACCGCCTCGCTCAGGCAGGCGTCGACGTCACCGACACACCCGACGGCGCCCAGTGGGCGCTGAATACGAAGGACTGAAACGCATGGCCGGCAATTCGAAGCGTAAAGGCGCCATCCGAAAGGACGGCAGCAAGAAGGGACAGAGCGTCGGCTCCGGCGGACAGCGCCGCCGCGGACTCGAAGGTCGAGGCGCCACTCCGAAGGCGGAGGACCGCGTCTACCACGTCGCACACAAGCGGGCGAAAGCCACCGCGAAGGCCGCGACTGGTCGCCCCCGCAACCACCGCAAGTCCGAAGACGGTCCCGAGTACGTCCTCGGCCGCAATCCGGTCGTCGAATGCCTGCGCGCGCACGTCCCGGCGACAGCGCTGTACGTGATGACCTCGATCGACGCGGACGAGCGTGTCCGCGAAGCCGTGCAGACCGCGGGCGATCGCGGGATCTCGATCCTCGAGGTCGGCAAGCCCGAACTCGACCGGATGTCGCCGAACGGTCTGCACCAGGGCCTCGCATTGCAGGTTCCCGAGTACCGGTACGCGCACCCCGACGACCTGATGGCCGACGCGCGGGCGTCGTCGGAGCAGCCGCTGATCGTGGCGCTCGACAACATCACCGATCCCCGCAACCTCGGCGCGGTGATCCGCTCGGTCGCGGCGTTCGGCGGTCACGGTGTGCTCATCCCGCAGCGTCGCAGCGCGGGCGTCACGGCCGTCACCTGGCGCACGAGTGCCGGGGCCGCTGCACGGCTTCCCGTTGCGCAGGCGCCGAATCTCACGCGGACGCTCGTCGAATGGGCGAAGTCCGGTGCGCAGATCGTCGGACTCGACGCGGGCGGCGATGTGACCCTCGACGAGTACGACGGAACCGGACCGGTCGTGATCGTGGTCGGTTCGGAGGGCAAGGGTCTGTCGCGTCTGGTGCGCGAGACCTGCGACTCGATCCTCTCGGTTCCGATGGCGGGCGACGTCGAGAGCCTGAACGCGTCGGTGGCGGCCGGAGTGGTCCTCGCCGAGTTCGCGCGTCAACGACGTACCGCATAACGGGGGAAAAGAACTAATCGTCACGCCTGGGTGTCATCTGAATGACATTCCAGCTGAGGGATTCTCGGAATTTGCCACCTGTTGGTTAACGTGTAACCCGTGTTGTACCAGTCGCGGATCGGGTTGTTCGAACGCGTCCGCATTCTGACGAAGCGGCGCGTTCAACTCGGTGTGCTCGGATGGTCACTCGTCGTCGGTGCGCTCGCGACTTTTGTCCTCGTGATCCAGATCGTCTCGTCGATGCACGACATCCGCGGCCCGATCGACCTTCTCTCCCACGACCTCGTCGGCCGTCCGGGAATCGGTGAGATCAAGATCGCCGGCCTGATGCTCGCAGTGGTCTGCATGCCTGCGCGGCTGCGGTGGTGGCTGCTCGGTGTGGCGCTCGCGCTCGAAGGCGTGTGGAATCTGCAGCGGCTGATCGTGGGCAACCCCGGCACCGTCGGCAACGGAATCCTGTGGGGACTGGTCGCGATGGCCGCGTTCGCGGTCTGGAAGCTCCACGGCGCCGAGAAGGCGGCGACGCTCAAAGCCGTCGGTCTCGGTCTCATGCTGATCGTGATGGGCCGGGTGGGCGACGCGTGGCTGGTGCTCTCCACCAAAGCCAACGCGACCGTTCTGGACGAGTACGTCGAACTCGCCGACCGGGCGCTGGGCTCGCCGTCGTGGGCGGTCGGCCGTGTCGTGACCGACAGCTCGTTCCTCACCGAGGTGTGCAGTCGCGTCTACGTGTACCTGCCGGTCGGCGCCGCCGTCATCGCGTTCTTCCAGTTGCGGAACGTGGCGAGGGACGGCTTCCCGCGTCACCACATCGTCCGGACGTTCCTGATCATCGGCATGATCGGCCCGGTCATCTACTTCATCTTCCCGGTCGTCGGTCCCACTTACGCCTTCGGTCACGAACTGCCGAACGCCGGATGGCAGGACGTGTGGCCGTGGGTCACCCCGGACGTCACCGAACCGGTCGCGACGAGCTTCAACCAGTCGATCGCGCGCAACTGCATGCCGAGCCTGCACACCGCGTGGGCCATGGCGATCTTCCTGCACGGCTGGCGCGGATCCACGGCGTCTCGCGTGTTCGGCACCTTCTGGCTGATCGCGACCACCGGCGCGACCCTCGGGTTCGGCTTCCACTACGCGGTCGACGTCCTCGCGGGCGCGGTGTTCACGCTGACGCTGGAGGCGGCGCTGACCCGACCGGAGACCGGATGGACCAAGGTGCGGATGGGCGTCGTGGCGATGGGTGCGGCACTGTTCGCGTCGCTGCTGGTGATGACCAGGTTCGCGGCTGTTCAACTCGCCTCCGGCGGCGCGTCGGCTGCGGCTCTGCTGATCGCGCCGGTCGTCTTGACGGCGGCGGGCTTCATTCTCGTCGAACGTCCGGAACTCCTCTCAGTGCAGGACCGTCCCGGCGGCCCGACGCTGCCCGGCCGAGGCACGAAACTTCAGCGCAAACTGTTTCCGCAGCGCTCTCAGGTCTGAGACCGAGCCCCACGTGCCGCGCGCAGCGCGGTGACGCTGTCGATCGACAGCAGGATGAGCGCCACCCAGACGATGCCGAATCCGATCCACCGCTCGGGCTCCAGCTGCTCGCCGAGAAGAGTCACGGCGCAGAGAAGCTGGATCACCGGGGTGATGAACTGGATCAGCCCGATGGTCACGAGCGGGATGCGGCGGGCCGCCGCGGCGAACAGGAGGAGCGGCACCGCCGTCGCGACCCCCGACAGGCACAGCAGCAGAGCGTGGACTGCGCCGTGCTCGCCGAAGTCCAGGCCGGCCGGGGAGGCGGCGGTCACGGCGAGGATCACCAGCGCGGCGGGAGTCAGGATCGTCGTCTCCAGAGTGAGGCTGTGCAGTGCGGGCAGACGGGCGCCGACCTTCTTCTTCGCCAAGCCGTACAGGGCGAACGACGCGGCCAGCGCGAGTGACGTCGTCGGGAAGTGCCCGCCGGCGACGGCCAGGTAG
>JASLJL010000543.1 GCA_030152405.1 Gordonia sp. (in: high G+C Gram-positive bacteria)
AAGTCCCCACGCCATTCAAGACTTTCTACTTTTAAAGCAGCTTTCTTGAAATTCGGCAACGGGTAGTCAGGGTGATATAACTCACCAACGGCACGGTTTTCGTTGATATAAAGATTTTGGTAGTTTTCTACCACTTCTTCAATCAACGGTTTTGGATATACACGCCCATTACGGTTTTTCAGGTTAGTACTGATAAACGGTCCTTCAATGTACAGATTTTTACCCGTTTGAGTGTTCTCATTCAAGTACTCGATCTGCTCATTAGTCGACTCACGGATTAGAAAGAATTTATCATCGTTCATTTCAACCCCATTGCAGCCCGAAACTTTTTGGCTCGCTTCATCTTTTTAACAGTACGCTTGATAAACGCAACCCCTAGTGATTTCTTCGTACGTTTACCCATACGAGCACCCACTTTCAAGTGTTGTTTATGCTGAGCAGTCATCGGCTTACAACCTGTACCAGATTCGTTCGGTTCATAGCCACCTGGACAATCCAGTTTCTTGCGCTTTTTACCCTTGAAGTTCACCTTGTAGATGAAAGCTTCAAGAAGCGCAACGGTATCAACTTCCGGAATTCGATCCATCTTTACCTCCGACAAAATCATTAACCATGTATTCTGAACGGGCGTCCGCACGAATTTGTTTTAAGGATTCGTCTAAGCGTTGAGTCACTAGGTCTTTAAGAGCAGTTTTCGATTCTTCACTCTCATCCATATTCACTAACAACGCAGCATTTTCAGGAGTAGCAAACATATCAGTCTTCCTCATCATCATTATCAGTACTTAGTTCTGCTTTGAGCTTTTCCGTACGAATGAATTTTTCATCTTCTTCCTTAGCAGCTTCTTGTTTCATTTCTGCAATACGTTTGCGCTCACGTTCAACATCTTCAGGCGTAATACGCAACACTTTATCATAAACAAAGTCATCAGAAACGTATTTACCAACATATTCTTGAAGAGCACCAAGGTTATTGAACTTGTTCATCAATGCGTCAGTCTCTTGTTGCTCTTCAGCCCATGAGTCAGACATCCATTCATAGTTCAAGTCAGATGCATAATACTTGTTCCATTCGTCCTCAGTTACAATACGCTTGGTGATCAACTGAAGTTTTAGCAACGGGGTGAATACAGAAGAACCATAGCGACGACGTTTCCGCATGATGAATTTATTATATTTCCATTCATCACGGGTCATTTCTGTATTACGATTACCGAACAGCATAGGCTGTTGATCTTGTAGACGCCCCTCAGGAACGTTCAACGAACGGTACAATAATTTTTGGAAATATAGGATATCATCAATTTCTGAAAGGTTTTGTGCACCAGCTAGGGTTGAGACGTCAGAACTACGACCGCCCTCACGAACTGGGAACCAGAAGTCTTCGATCAAAGACTGTTGGTGCGTTTTGCCATTCACTTTACCTGATTTCGGGTCATATACGAGCTTCGTTTTATGCTGACGTATAATCTTCTTCATTTGCTCCTCTGCCTGTTTAGGGGGCAGTGAGCCGACATCAACACGGAATACCCTTTTTTCTACAGAACGTGTAATACGGTAGATTACTTGAGCATCACGCATCATGCGCAGGTTATTGAGTTGTTTCTTAGATTTTTCTAGGTCAGAAATGACTACTCCAGTCACGGGGTCTTTTAGCCCTGAGTGCACATAGATGATATCATTTTCTGGAATCTTTTGGGTATGAATACTGGTCATTGCAGCATAAGAAGAATTACCAGCAATCGCATTATATTCAGGTGCCCAGTAAGGGTTATAGAAGAACATCGTTTCAGCTTTTTCGATGACTTCAATATGTTGCCCATCACGGGTCGCTGGCTTCTTATGTACGATCTTTACCTTTTGAATCGTACGGGTATCCAAGAATACAATCTTACGAATACCAGCCTTTTGATTATTTGGGTCTAAGATAGGTTGAAAGAACTGACGTCCATCTGTATACAATGAACGAATCAATTCATAGCCGTTTTCTTTAAACTGAAGCATATCCAAAATTGAATCAAATTCTCGGTTGAGAATATCAACCATCTTATCTGAAATTTCAAGTTTAGAGGTATTCAGCTTCACGGGAACAACGTCTTCTTCAGATGTTACGATGGAGTTCACAATATCATCAATTGCCAGATCAACATCGGGATCAGTTGCCATCTCCCGATATTCGTTGATCAAGGCTGCGGTATGTTGGAATGTTCCATCTACCGCAATGGTTGAGGCATCATGATGGAACCCAGGGATTACAAGTGAACCATCCAACGGGTCTGTAGCACGTAGGGACATTGGAAGAAGTTTTTCTTCCAAGTCCTTAGCCTTTTTAGTCGTTAAACCAAACCATCCTAATGCCATAACGTGTTTCTCTTATCGAGTGGTATTTGAACGAGCTTGAGTATAGCGGAACGTTGCAGTAAACTCTGAAGACGAATCAACAGCACCACGGTCAACGTCAATACCACCAACAATAGATGGCCAGCCATCTTCAAGTGTATACGTCTTAACCACATTATCATTAATATCCAGCAACTCAAATACTAAGTCGCGCATTAAAGCGTTGGCATCAATGGATGTAGTGGTGTTAGACTCACTACCGTTCACAGCTTCTTGCCACACTTCCAACGAGTTCTTCACACGGAAGTCGTTCACGTTTAGGAATGTAACAGTAAACTCTTCAAAGGTACGGTCGCCTGGTAGGGGCAATACACGACCCTCAAAAGGGACTTCAATTACGCCCATAGTACCATCGGGAGTCTTAGAAGTACGTGCTAAAACCGAAGCTTGCGTGACTACATCGGCAGTACCAGCAAACTCAGGGAAGTTGATAAGCACACGCCACTTATGGTTACGATACAGACCACTTGAGACGGCTTTTTTCAAATCTTGAATATTTGACATATTCTATTTCATCCTCTAAAGAAAGGGGATTGCTCCCCTGTCAAATTAATTTTCAATTTCTTCAAAAGAAACGTCAGAGCCCATTGCATCAAAGTACAAGTCAATGTAGTTAATGCTGTACTGTGGCCAGATACGGAAGTTACCAACGAAGCGGTTTGCTTGACGCACAGCCAAGGTGTTATTGTTCATATCCACCTGAGTCTCAACACGCTCGAAAGCATTTTCAGTAACCATTCGACGGAAGAACGGGTTCACCGCATTCAGGAACTGAGATTGAGTATCAGCATTGTTGTTTTCAAAGAAGTAGTATTTTGCGAAGTTCGCAACACTTACTTCAGCAACAATGAACGCAGAACGAACGTTGATACGGCTGAATGCACTTGGCTTAGATGTAGTCATCTTATCACCAAACAATACCATCCCTTCGTCACCGAAGTCAACGACACTGTTCACACCCATTTTGTAAAGTTCGTCACGCTCTTCCTTAGCAGCAGACCAAGCCAAACGATCATAACCAAGATATTTACCACGAGTATGACCTGCTGGTGAAGTCCACGCATTCTGGTTGTTATCAGTACGGGCTTTCAACCCAGCTGTACCACCACAAGTTGGAATCCAACGATAGGTATCATTGTATGGATCATATACACGAGCCCAGTTATCAACAGTGAACACATAAGTTGAGTCAATGTTGAAACGAACGTTACGGAAATCGATCAAAGAATCAACTTCATTACCCGAATTGTTTACAACATCATCAATGTCTGGCGCAACGAATGCAATACAGTCACGACGAGATTCAGCAATTTCGTGTAAAAGTTTTTTCTCTAATGGACGGATAGCCCCGAAGAGGTAGTTGATAGTGTACTTCTCAGAATTTTTGAACGGTAACAACCCTTGATACAAAGTTGTATCATAGTCATCAACACCACCATCCAAGTAGTAGTCACCTGGTTCAACCAATTCAATGTTAGGATCAACATAAATCCATTTTGATTGGCGGTTCAACACGTCTACGATCCAACGGGTAGCACCATCTTCACGTTTAGCACCTTTAGTCGTAGAAAGTAATTCATACTTCTCAAGGAGATCACCATAACCGCCTGAACGAATCATGCGGTTAGAAACGTGTAATGATGGATTAGTGATAACCGCTGGAATATCAGTACCCAACACTTTGTTACGGAGTTGAATTACACCAGTGCTACGT
>JASLJL010000131.1 GCA_030152405.1 Gordonia sp. (in: high G+C Gram-positive bacteria)
CCTACGAGCGCACGAAGACGATGATGCTCGTAGGTGCGGCTCGGGCCGCCCTCGATCAGGTACGACGCCAGGGTGAACGGCGCTCCGGCGAAACCGATGAGCGCCACCGACGGCGGGAGCTCGTCGAGCAGCAGCCCGATCGCGGCGGTGATCGCGCCGACGGCCTCCGGCTCCAGCCGTGGGAGACCCGCGACGTCGGCCGCGGAACGGATCGGAGCGGCGATCACCGGTCCGGTTCCCGGCACGATGTCGAGGTCCACGCCCGCGGCCTTGAGCGGCACGACGATGTCGGAGAACAGGATCGCCGCGTCGGTGTCGTGACGACGGACCGGCTGCATCGTGATCTCACACACCAGCGCCGGATCGAAGCACGATTCGAGCATCCCGCGGTCGACCCGGATCTCGCGGTACTCGGGCAACGACCGACCGGCCTGCCTCATGAACCAGACCGGTCGGCGCGACGGCGAGCCGCCGGTGGCCGCCGCGATCAACGGCATCTCGGTCGGGGATCGGCGGGCGCGCACGGAAGTCATGTGTTCACTGTGCCATCACACGCCGAACGGTCCCGGTCACACCCCGGATTACGACGAGTCCGGTTGCGGCGCGCCTCCGTGATCGAGGGCCCGGCGGGGCCTACTGTGGCGGCCGTGACCACTTCTGGAGCTCCGACGGAGCCTGCCGAGTTCCGCGACGCCGTGCAGTCGTTGCACGCGGCGACCGTCCGCCCGGAGATCGAGGTCGGCTCCATCCGGCCGCCGCAGCGACTCGCGCCGTACAGCTATGCACTCGGTGTGGAGGTCCGGCAGCCCGACGTCGACGCGAGCCTCGTCCCCACCGACTCCGCGGGCAGCTCGTTCGGTCGCCTGGTCCTCCTGTACGACCCCGAGGGGCAGGACGCCTGGAACGGCTCGTTCCGGCTCGTCGCGTTCATCCAGGCCGAGGTGGAGGCCGCATTGGCCTCCGATCCCCTGCTTCCGCAGGTCGCGTGGAGCTGGCTGTCCGAAGCGCTGGGAGTGGACGAGGGCGGCACCGAGTCGACTCCCCCGTTCGGCAGCGACGTCCCCGCCGTGCGTGCGCTCGGCGGAACCGTCACGGCCACCACCTCGGTCCGGTACGGCGACATCGCGGGTCCGCCCGAGTCGCATCAACTCGAACTCCGCGCATCGTGGACTGCGACCGGCGGCGAACTGTCCGTGCATCTCGAAGCGTTCTGCGAGGTCCTGGCGTCGGTCGCCGGACTGCCGCCGTCGGGCGTCTCCGCACTCGGCACCGTCTAGGCACTCGCCCGTGTCGAGCACGCCCACCGAACCCGACGACTCCGTCACTCCCCTGCTCCGGCCGCGAGACGGCGTGCCCGACGTCCTCTCGACGCCCGACGAATTCGCGTCCGCGGCGGCTCGCCTCGCGGCGGGCACCGGACCGATCGCCGTCGACACCGAACGTGCGAGCGGCTTCCGCTACTCCCAGCGCGCCTACCTGATCCAGCTGCGTCGCACCGGATCGGGCAGCTTTCTGCTCGACCCGATCGATCATCCCGAGGCGCTCGGCCCGGTCATCGACGTGCTCACCGGACCACAGTGGATCCTGCACGCGGCCGACCAGGATCTCCCGTGCCTCCGCGAGCTCGGATTCGTCTGCGAGAACGTGTTCGACACCGAACTCGCCGGCCGTCTGCTCGGCGTGCCGAAGGTGAATCTGGCGGCGATGGTGGCGACCTTCCTCCATCTCGGTCTCGCCAAGGGACACGGTGCAGCCGACTGGTCGCGCCGCCCGCTCCCCGACGACTGGCTGAACTACGCGGCGCTCGACGTGGAGGTGCTCGTCGAACTCCGCGACGCCGTGTCCGCCGCGCTGCGGGACGCGGGGCGCGAGACGTGGGCCGCCCAGGAGTTCGTCGCCGTCCTCGCGCGGCCGCCCGCCGAGCCCAAGCCCGATCGGTGGCGTCGCACGTCGAACCTGCACAGCCTGAAGACGGCGCGCCAGTACGCGGTGGTCCGCGAGCTGTGGACCGAACGCGAGCAGGTCGCCGAACGACGCGACGTCGCGCCGGGTCGGGTGCTGCCCGACTCCGCGATCGTCGACGCGGCCGCCACCGCGCCGCGGAACACGGCCGAGCTCACGGCCCGACCGGTGTTCTCGGGCCCGCGGCAGCGTCGTCAGGCGGACACCTGGATGCGGGCCATCCGGCGCGCACAGGAGCTCGACGACAAGGATCTGCCCGCCAAGCGCGCTCCGCAGACCGGCGTTCCGCCGATCAACCAGTGGGAACGCAAGCATCCCGGTCCGGCCGCGCGAGCGAAGGTCGTGCGCCCAGCGTTGAAGGAGCTGTCCGAGAGCATCGGTCTGCCGACCGAGAACCTCCTGTCGCCGAACATCGTCCGCGACTTCTGCTGGGACGCCGTGAGCGCAGGCTCCACCGTCGCCGATCGCCTCGCCGAACTCGGCGCCCGCCCCTGGCAGATCGAGTTGACCGCCGACGTCATCGCGTCAGCGCTCGACAGCGCGGAGCTCAGGCGAGACCGGTGAGCGACTTCGCGATCGACTCGGCGAGGTCGTCCGCGACCAGACCGAAGTCGGCGAGGAGTTCGTCGCGCGTCGAGTGACGTACGAACTCCTGCGGGACACCACGCGTGATCACCGGCGTCGGCACGTCCGCCTCCGACAGTGCGCGGACCACCGCCGAACCGAAGCCACCCTGGACGCCGCCGTCCTCGAGGGTGACGACGAGCCGGTGGCTGCGTGCGAGATCGGGGATGGACGCAGGCACCGGGAGCACCCAGCGCGGGTCGACGACCGTCGCCGTGACCGCATGACCGGAGAGGCCCGCGGCTGTGTCGAGCGCCAGCTGTGCGAACGCGCCTACGCCGACGATGAGGACGTCCGCACCGCCGTCGCGGTCGCCCGCCAACACGTCGACGCCGTCGTCGAGCCGCGCCACCGCGGGAATGTCCGCGGGCACGGCGCCCTTCGAGTAGCGGACGGCGGTCGGGCCGTCGGCCGTGTCGAGCGCCTCCGACAACTCCTCGCGGACACGCAGCGCGTCTCGCGGGGCCGCCACCTTCAGACCCGGCACCAACGACATCAGCGACAGGTCCCACATCCCGTGGTGGCTGGGCCCGTCCGGACCGGTGAGGCCCGCACGATCGAGGACGACGGTCATCGGGAGCTTGAGCAGCGCGACGTCCATCAGCAGTTGATCGAAGGCCCGGTTGAGGAACGTCGCGTAGATCGCCAACACCGGGTGCATGCCGCCGAGTGCGAGGCCCGCGGCCGACGCCATCCCGTGCTGTTCGGCGATTCCCACGTCGAACATGCGCTCGGGAAACCGCTCGCCGAACGCGGAGAGCCCGGTCGGCCCCGGCATCGCTGCGGTGATCGCGACGACCTCGGGCCTGCGCGCTCCCTCCTCGACGAGAGCCGACGAGAACACCGACGTCCAGTCCTGCGGCGGCACCGACGTCGCCTTGCCCGTCGCCGGGTCCATCTTGGCCGTGGCGTGCATCTGCTCGGCCTCGTCGTTCTCGGCGGGCGCGTACCCGTTGCCCTTGCGCGTCACCGCATGGACGATCACCGGGCCGCCGAACGCCTTGGCGCGACGCAGGGCCGCCTCCATGGCCTCCAGGTCGTGCCCGTCCACCGGACCCACGTACTTGAGGCCGAGATCGGCGAACATCGCCTGCGGCGACACGAGATCCTTCACACCGCTCTTCATGCCGTGCAGTACCGCGTAGGCGGCGTCGCCGACCACCGGCATGCGGCGCAGGGTGCGTCGACCCTCGTTCAGGAGACGCTCGTAGCCCGGCTGCAGACGCAGCGCGGACAGGTTCTTGGCCAACCCGCCGATGGTCGGCGCGTACGACCGCCCGTTGTCGTTGACGACGATCACGACGGGGCGGTGACCGTCGGCGATGTTGTTGAGGGCCTCCCAGCACATGCCGCCGGTGAGGGCGCCGTCGCCGACGACGGCGACGACGGTCCGGTCCTGGTCGGTCAGCTCGAACGCCTTCGACAGTCCGTCGGCGTTCGAGAGCGCGGCCGACGCGTGCGACGACTCGATCCAGTCGTGCGGGCTCTCCGCGCGATCCTGGTACCCGGTGAGACCGTCGCGCTGGCGCAGGGTGCCGAAGCCCTTCTTCCGGCCGGTGACGATCTTGTGGACGTAACACTGGTGGCCGGTGTCGAACAGGATCGGGTCGGTGGGCGACTCGAACACGCGGTGGATCGCCAACGTCAGCTCGACGACGCCGAGATTGGGTCCGAGGTGTCCGCCCGTCGCGGCGACCTTCTCGATGAGGAAGCCGCGGATCTCGTCCGCCAACTGCGTGAGCTCCGACGACGACAGCGACCTCACGTCGGCAGGCGAATCGACTCGATCCAGCACACCCATCGAGCGTCTCCTCACCTTGACGTCCCGTCCGCGCGGTCGCGATCGGCAGTGTCGACCAGTCTACGTAACCGCGTCAGCGAGTGAGGACGGCGATGCCCTCCACGTGATGGGTCATCGGGAACGCGTCGAACGCCCGCCACTCGCGGACCGCGTAGCCGTTCGCGGCGAACCGGCCCAGATCCCGGGCGAAGGCGGCGGCGTCGCACCCGACGTGCACCACGGCGCGGGGCGCGGCGGCGACGATCGCGTCGACCACGTCCGATCCCGCCCCCGACCGCGGCGGATCCGAGATCACGAGATCCGGCGCGCGCAGCTCGGAGATCACCGTCGCGACCGCGCCTCGATGGATCTCGACGGGGTCGTCGGACAGCGTCCGTTCGGCGGAGGCCAGGGCGCCGGGGTCGGTGTCCACGAGGTCGACTCCGGTCACCGTGATGTCCGTCGCACCGTCGAGAAGTGACGCACTGAACACGCCGACGCCGCCGTAGAGGTCCCACACGTGCACGTCGCCGGACAGACCGATCGAGGCGACCAGTTCGAGTGCCGCGCGCGTGTAAGCCGCGGGAGCATTTCGGTGAGCCTGCCAGAAGCCGGTGACCGGAACGGTCCAGCTGCGCTCCCCGACGGTCTGCGCGACATGCGTGTCGCCCTGGACGGTGCGAACCGTGCGCGGCGCACTCCGCGCCGACCGGGTGCGCTGCGCACGTCCACGGCGATCATCGCCCCGTCCACGGCGGCGCTCAAGGGGCGCCGACAGTTCGGCGATGTGCCGAACACCGTCGCTTCCCATCGCGAGCACCAGTTCGGTGCCGAGGGCGCCGCCGATCCCGTCGAGGCCGTCGAGCAGCCCGGGAACCGGTCCGGCGCACGGGACTGTCACGAGGTCGGACGAACGTCGTCCCCGCAGACCGACCTCGCCGTCACCGCCGACCGCGAGCCGCGTGCGGACCCGCCACCCCGTCGGCCGGTCGCCGAGTCGGTCCACTGTCGGCAATGCGACCGCGTCGACGCCGAACCCGCCGATGCGACGCAGCACGTCGCCGAGCGCCAGCGCGCCCAACTCCCGCGCGTGGGCCGGATCGACGAACGACAGATCGCAGCAGCCCGCCCCGGCGGCCGCCGCCGGGCACAACGGATCCACTCGGTGCGGGCTCGCGTCGAGCACCTCGATGACCGTCGCCTTGGCGAAGGACGCGCGGGAGTCGTCGGTCACGTTCACCCGGACGCGCTCGCCGGGCAGTCCGCCCGACACGAACACCACCCGACCGTTGTTGCGCGCGATCCCCGAACCGCCGTTCGCATACCCGGTGACGTCCAGTTCGAGCTCGGTCACCGAGTCTTCTCCTCCGAGGTGAATCCGCGTCGGACGTCGCCCGGCGCCGTGTAGCGGGACTGCATGCGCTTGCCGCGTTCCTCCGACGACGAGAGCTGCCACGGCACCGACGTCACCATCACCCCGGGTTCGAACAGCAGACGGGTCTTGATGCGCAGCGCCGACTGATTGTGCAGGATCTGCTCCCACCAGTGACCGACGACGTACTCGGGGATGAAGACGGTGATCACATCGCGCGGCGACTCCCGACGGATGCGCCGCACATAACTGATGATCGGCCGCGTCACTTCGCGGTACGGCGACGCGACCACCTTCAGCGGGATCGTCACGTCGCTGTCCTCCCATTCCGAGACCAGTCGGCGCGTCTCCCGATCGTCGACGTTCACTGTCAGCGCCTCGAGGACGTCCGGCCGGGTCGCGCGGGCGTACCGCAGCGCTCGGCGGGTCGGCAGATGCAGCGTGGACACCAGCACGATGGAATGCGTGCGGCTCGGCAGCACCTCGTCGCCGTCCTCTTCGGCCTCGTCGAGCTCGCGCTGCACCGACGAGTAGTGGCGGTGGATGAGCTTCATGATCACGAACAGCAGCACCATCGCCAGGATCGCCATCCAGGCGCCCGCGGTGAACTTCGTGATGAGGACCACCACCAGGACGGTTCCGGTCATCACCATGCCGACGGCGTTGATGACCCTCGAACGGACCATTCGGCGTCGAGCGTCGGGATCGGTCTCGGTCTTGAGGTGCCGCGTCCAGTGCCTGACCATTCCGGTCTGGCTCAACGTGAACGAGACGAACACGCCCACGATGTACAGCTGGATCAGCGAGGTGACCTCGGCACCGAACGCGACGACAAAACCGACGGCCGCGATCGCGAGGAACACGATGCCGTTCGAGAACGCGAGCCGGTCACCGCGAGTGTGCAGCTGCCGCGGCAGGAAGCGGTCCTGAGCCAGGACCGAGCCGAGGACCGGGAAACCGTTGAACGCGGTGTTCGCCGCGAGCATCAGGATGAGGGCGGTGACGATGGCGATCGCGTACAGGCCTACCGGGAAGCCGGAGAAGACGGACTCGGCGATCTGCGCGATGATCGACTTCTGCTGGTATCCGTCGGGAACGCCGATGAGGTCCTTCGCCGGGTCGAGCACGTACTTGGCGCCGATCTCCTGCGCCAGCATCACGATGCCGAGCAGCAGGAGGATCGAGAATCCGCCGAGCATGAGCAGAGTCGTGGCCGCATTCCGCGACTTCGGCTTCTGGAAGGCCGGCACCCCGTTGCTGATCGCCTCGACACCGGTCAGGGCGGCGCATCCGGAGGAGAACGCGCGCGCGACCAGGAACACCATCGCGATGCCCATCAGATGATCCTGCTCGGGCCTGATCTCATAGTTGCTGGTCTCGGCGTGCACCGCGTCGCCGAGGATGAAGATCTTGATGAAGCCCCAGATCAACATCAGGGCGACACCGACGATGAAGGCGTAGGTCGGTATCGCGAGCACCGACCCCGATTCCTTGATCCCGCGCAGGTTCACGGCCGCGATCAGGGCGATGGCGGCGACACAGAACAACACTTTGTGCTGATGGACGAACGGGATGGCCGATCCGATGTTCTCGGCGGCCGACGTGATCGACACGGCGACGGTGAGCACGTAGTCGACCAACAGCGCCGCGGCCACCGTGAGGCCCGCGTTCGGGCCGAGGTTGACCGTCGCGACCTCGTAGTCGCCGCCGCCGGACGGGTAGGCGTGCACGTTCTGCCGGTAGCTCGCGACCACGACCACCATCACGACGGCGACGGCGAGCGCGACCCACGGGGCGAACGCGATCGCGCTGAGCCCGGCGATCGACAGCACCAGGAAGATCTCCTGCGGCGCGTACGCGACCGACGACATCGCATCGGAGGCGAAGACCGGCAGCGCGATCCGTTTCGGGAGCAATGTGTGCCCCAACCGGTCGCTCCGGAACGGGCGACCAAGGAGGAGGCGTTTGGCGCCGACTGACACCTTCGACATCGTGGACACGCAGCAACACTAGGCTCTCGCCCCGGTACGTACCACCGGGGTGCGGATTCGCGTCGAGGAAAGTAACGTCTCCCACCGTGCGTGTGATCATCATGGGCTGCGGCCGAGTCGGATCGGCCCTGGCTGTCGCCATGTCCGGGCGTGGACACGAGGTCGTCGTCATCGACCGCAATCCGTCGGCGTTCCGTCGACTCGGCGACGACTTCGCGGGCCGAACCGTCCAGGGTGTCGGTTTCGACCGCGACGTCCTGTCCGAGGCCGGCATCGAGTCGGCCGACGCGTTCGCCGCGGTGTCGTCCGGCGACAACTCCAACATCATCTCGGCGCGTGTGGCGCGGGAGACGTTCGGCGTGAACCGCGTCGTCGCCCGCATCTACGA
>JASLJL010000134.1 GCA_030152405.1 Gordonia sp. (in: high G+C Gram-positive bacteria)
CTTCTTCGCGGCGGGCGCCGTCAAGCCGATGCGCGCGCTCCTCGGTGCGGCCCGCGGCGAGATCGCCCGCAAGCTCGACCTCATCAAGGACGGCGACTGGGCCTTCACCTGGGTGGTCGACGCCCCGATGTTCGAGCCGACGGGCGACGCCGTCGACGCGGGCGACGTGGCCGTCGGCTCCGGCGCCTGGACCGCCGTGCACCACGCCTTCACCTCGCCCAAGCCCGAGTGCCTCGAGAACCTCGAAGCCGATCCGGGCGCGGCCGTCGCGTACGCCTACGACATCGTGTGCAACGGCAACGAGATCGGCGGCGGCTCGATCCGCATCCACCGCCGCGACGTGCAGGAACGCGTCTTCAAGATCATGGGCATCGACGAAGCCGAGGCGCAGGAGAAGTTCGGCTTCCTGCTCGACGCATTCGCCTACGGTGCGCCGCCGCACGGCGGCATCGCGTTCGGTTGGGACCGCATCACGTCGCTCCTGGCCGGCGAGTCGTCCATCCGCGAGGTGATCGCGTTCCCGAAGTCCGGCGGCGGCGTCGACCCGCTGACCGACGCTCCGGCGCCGATCACGCCGGAACAGCGCAAGGAGTCGGGCATCGACGCGAAGCCCGCTCCGAAGGCAGCCGCGACCGCGGCCGGAGAGGGACAGGCAGACGCCTGAGTCAGTCATGACCTTGTTGGCACATGATCGAATCGATTCGGTGCTCGACACCGCGCAGGACGTCCTGACGCGGCGCGCGGGCAGCCGAGTCCACATCGACGATCCCGAAGACCTCGGCGGATCGGGCCGCAGCACAGTGCTGCGCGTCCGAGTGGCCGACAACCCGGTGTCGCTCGACCGAACCGTCGTCGTCAAGGCGTTCGACGAGAACTCGTCCGCCGACCAGGTGCTGCGCGAGATCGCGTCGTACCGCTACGCGACCGCCCTTCCGACGGCGTCGAGGCCGGGACCACAACTGCTGGCATCCGACCTCGACAGTCGGATGCTGGTCCTCACCGACCTGGGGCACGGACGCGGTATGCGCGACCTCCTCGCCTCGCCAGACGTCGACGAGGTGCGCCGCGGCGTCAGCGCGTGGGGTCAGGCACTCGGCCGCATGCACGCCGCGACGTTCGGCGGCGAGGACGACTTCGCCACGCTCCTGCGGGTCAGCGGACGCCGCGGCGACGGGACGCGACGCGGCCCGATCTGCTCGTCCGGCATCGACGCGCAGGCGACCGAAGCGGTCCGCCGAGCCGACGACGTGGCCGAGGAGCTCGGCGTCAGCGTCCCCGACGAGTTCCGCGCCGTCCTCGACACCGGCCTGACGCTGTTCGACGAAGGACGCTTCCGGGCGTTCAGCACCTCCGACGTCGGTCCGGAGAACATCCTGATCAACGACGACGGCGTCCAGTTCATGGACTACGAGTGGGGAGCGTTCCGCGACGCGACGCTCGACGTCGCCTACGCCCTCACGACGTTCCCGTCGGCGCTCTCCGAGCCGGCGTCGACGCGGTCCGCCGAGCTGGAGACCGCGTTGACCGACGCGTGGCGAGCCGAGGTCGAGCCCCTGTGGCCCGGTCTCTCCGACGACCGCGCGATCGCCGACCTCCTGACCACCGCACGCACGCTGTGGGTGTGGCTCGGGACGTTCTGGATCCTCGAGTCGGACACGTCGGGGCACGACTGGGCGCTGCACACGGCCGATCCCCGCGTGGTGACCGCGCGATGGGCCGACCTCGCACGCACGGCGACCGATCCGGTGTGCCGGGACGTGGCCGCCGACGTGGGGCGCGCGCTTCAGCGACTCTGGTTCGAGTGAGTCCGGCGATGTCCGACCCGGGCGACCTCTTCGACGACGTCGGCGCCGCTCAGCCGTCGGCATCGTCCTCTCCGCCGGCGCCGCTCGCCGTGCGGATGCGGCCCACGTCGCTCGACGAGGTGGTCGGACAGGATCACCTGCTCGGCGAGCGGGCGCCGCTGCGCCGACTCATCGCCGGGTCCGGCGGCTCGTCGGTTCTGCTGTACGGTCCGCCCGGCACCGGCAAGACGACCATGGCGTCCCTCATCAGCCAGGCCACCGGCGGCAGCTTCGAAGCGCTGTCCGCGCTCTCGGCGGGCGTCAAAGAGGTCCGCGCCGTCATCGACGTGGCGCGCAGGCGGCTGATCCAGGGCCAGCAGACGGTCCTGTTCATCGACGAGGTCCACCGGTTCTCCAAGACGCAGCAGGACGCGCTGCTCGACGCCGTGGAGAACCGGATCGTGCTGCTCGTCGCCGCGACCACCGAGAACCCGTCGTTCTCGGTCGTCGCGCCGTTGCTGTCGCGTTCTCTGGTTCTGCAACTCCGCTCGCTCACCGACGACGACGTGAAGAACGTCCTGGCCAGGGCCGTCGCCGATCCGCGCGGACTCGACGGCGCCGTCGAACTGTCGGACGAGGCCCTCGACCACCTGGTGGCGGTGGCGGGCGGCGACGCCCGTCGCGCGCTGACCGCCCTCGAGGCCAGCGCCGACGGCTCCGACGGCGAGACGATCACCGTCGCGGACGTCGAAGCCGCGATCGACCGGGCGGCGGTCCGATACGACCGGTCCGGCGACCAGCACTACGACGTGACCAGCGCGTTCATCAAGTCGATGCGCGGATCGGACGTCGACGCGGCCCTGCACTACCTCGCACGGATGCTGAGTGCGGGGGAGGACCCCCGGTTCATCGCCCGCCGACTGATGATCCACGCCAGCGAGGACGTCGGGATGGCGGACCCGACCGCACTCCAGACCGCCGTCGCCGCGGCGCAGGTGGTTCAGCTGGTGGGAATGCCGGAGGCCAAACTCGCCCTCGCGCAGGCCACGATCCACATCGCGACAGCCCCGAAGTCGGGCGCCGTCACCTCCGCGCTCGGCGCGGCCATGACCGACATCTCTGCGGGCAAGGCGGGCGCGGTTCCGTCACACCTGCGCGACGGTCACTACGCGGGCGCCAAGAAGCTCGGCAACGCGGTCGGCTACCGATTCCCGCACGATGATCCGGACGGGGTCCTCGCCCAGCAGTACGCCCCGGACACGCTGGTCGGTCGGCGTGTAGTAGTCGACTCCGACCAGCG
>JASLJL010000199.1 GCA_030152405.1 Gordonia sp. (in: high G+C Gram-positive bacteria)
GGATCGACCCACACGCGGGCCTTGCCGTCGGCGAGACCGATGAGTTCGGGCAGCGTGAATGCCGCGTGCTCCGGGCCTCGGCGTGCCGCCACGACCACTTCGCGGACCTTCGACCTGCGCAATGCCGCGAGAGCGTCGCGCGAGATGTCGGTGTCGGCGAGGGCGTCGACGTCGGCAGTCAGGATGCGCGCGACGTCGAGAGCCACGTTGCCGTTGCCGATGACGACGACCCGGTCGGTCGAGAGATCAGGACCGGCGTCGACGAAGTCGGGGTGGCCGTTGTACCAGCCGACGAGCGACGTCGCGCTCTGCACGCCGGGAAGATCGGCGCCCGGAACGGCGAGCGGCTTGTCGGTGGGGGCCCCGCCCGCCCAGAGCACCGCGTGGTGCTTGGCACGGAGCTCGTCGAGCGTCACGTCACGGCCGACCTCGGTGTTGAGGAGGATCGTGATGTTCGGGTGGCGAGCCACCTCGTCGAAGAGGTCCATGACCAGTCGCGTCGACTTGTGGTCCGGTGCGACACCGAAGCGAGACAGACCGAACGGCAGCGACAGCCGCTCGTAGACGGTCACGCGGACGCGGGGCTGCTTGAGCAGATCATCGGCGGCGTACATGGCCGACGGTCCGGAGCCGACGATCGCGACGTCGACGACGTCGGGTCCGCCGCGGAGGGCCTTGGGCTTCTCGATCGGAGCAAGTGGCAGACGCCAGTCCTGCTTGACGGGGAAGCGCACCGAATCCTGCGGCGTGTGGCCGTAATGCGCGGCGTTCACATCGACGAAGCGGGCGGCCTTCTCCTCGAGACGGTGACCGGGGACGATCGCGCCGACCGGGCACGCGGACACGCACGCACCGCAGTCGACGCAGGTCGACGGATCGATGTAGAGCATCTCGGCGATGCCGAAGTCCGGCTCGTCGGGAGTGGGGTGGATGCAGTTGACAGGGCATGCGTAGACGCACGAGGCGTCGCCGCAGCACGCCTGGGTGACGACGTGAGGCACAGGCGGGTCAGCTCGCGTTGTATGCGGGCTCGCTGCGGAAGCGCGACTCGCGGCCGTCGATCTTCATCGCACGCCACACCTGGCGGGACACCGGGTTCATGAGACCGCACTGCTCGGCGAGCATGCGGACGTCGCCGAACACGCCGGACAGGAACACACGCGACTTCTCCGAGCCCCAGAAGATGTCCTTCATGACCTCGCGCGGCACGTTGAACTCCTTGCGGAACTCGTTCGGCGGAATCACGATCGCGTCGCACAGGATGCGCATGACGATCGGCATGAACACCGACAGCGCGAACTTGGTGGCGCGGCCCTTCTTGGGGATGGTCGCGCGGAGGTGATTGTGCGCGAAGGAGATGTGGCGAGCCTCTTCGGCCACGTGCAGCTCCATGACGGCCGACATCGCGGGATGCATGTCCGACTTCGGGCTGCGCAGGAAGTCCTTCTGGATGTGGTCGATCGGCTCTTCGCCCGCGAGCACGCCGAAGTAGAAGATCGTCGGGGTGATCGTCGAGAACAGCGGGATGATCGGCGAGATGGCGCGCAGCCAGGTACGCATGCCCGGCGTCTTCATGCCGATCCGGTTCACCAGCTCCTGGAACATGAGGGTGTGGTTGCACTCCTCCTTGGCCTCATGAGTGGTGTAGCGGAAGCGCTTGTCTCCGTTGGGGAGACGGTCCGCGTACTGCATGAGTCCACGGATCAGGATCGACTCGAACTGCAGGCCGACCTTGGCGACGTTCGCCTGGCGCCACATGCCGATGCGAATCTGCTCTTCGGCGGGAAGAGCCTGGTACCACGGGTGGCGGCCGATCGGGTCGACCTCGTAGTTGAGGATCCACCGGCGGTCGTTCGGGAAGATCTCGAGCTCCGGCGAGTCCCACGCGATGTCGAGGTAGGGATCGAAGTTCCGGTGCACGGACGCCGACGAGAGGTCGTCGAGGACCTGCTCGTAGTTGAGTGCCGCCTCCTGCTTGGCCGGTGGCTGGTATGCGGTGGGCCGGGGCTGTGTCGACGTCATCGTCGTGTCCTCTCGCTGTGTCGACGGGGTGTCCGTCGAATCAACTTCTTGCCACTACCGTGACACCATTCATTGTCATTGTCAATGGGCGATGGCACGATACCCGGCGACACGTGATCAGTGAGCTGCGTCACTGGAGTCGACGCTGGAATTCGGCGGTCGTACGCGAAGATGGAACGCATGGAAGCCGTCCTCATCGTGGTCATGTCTGTGCTCGCAGTCGCCGCAGCGAATCAGCTGGCGCCGAGGCTTCGACTGGCGGCGCCCCTGCTGCTCGTGCTCTTCGGTGTCGTCGTCAGTTACCTCCCGAACGTTCCCGAAGTGGACGTCGACCCCGAGATCATCCTGATCGGCGTGCTGCCACCGCTGCTGTACGCCGCGGCCGTCGCGATGCCGACGATGGAGTTCAAACGAGATCTCCGGGCGATCAGCGGGCTCGCCGTGGTCCTGGTGGTGGTCAGCGCACTCGGGTTGGGCGCGGTGTTCATGTGGATCCTGCCCGACGCCGACTTCGCGACCGGGGTGGCGCTCGGCGCCATCCTCAGTCCGACAGACGCCGTCGCGACCACCACGGTCAAGCGCGTCGGCGCACCCAATCGCCTGATCACCGTTCTGTCCGGCGAGAGCCTCTTCAACGACGCGAGCGCACTGGTGCTGCTGCGGGCGGCGATCGCGGCCATGGCGGCCAGCGTCTCCCTGTGGGGAGTCGCGGTGTCGTTCGTGTGGGCCGTGGTCGCGGCAGTCGGCGTCGGCGCCGCGGTCGGCTGGATCGTGGTGCGGGTGCGCGCGAAGATCTCGAACCCGTCCGTGGCGACAGCGGTCTCGTTCGTGACGCCATACCTCGCCTACGTCCCCGCGGAGCTCCTCGAGAGCTCGGGTCTGGTCGCCGCGGTCGCCGCGGGCCTGGTGACTGGACGAGTCGGTGTCCGACGACTCTCGGCGGCGCATCGTCTCTCCGACGTGCAGAACTGGCGGATGATCGAACTGCTCCTCGAAGGCGGCGTCTTCCTGCTCATGGGGCTCGAGCTCAAAGCACTCGTCACCGAGGTCAGCGAATCGCACGAGAGTGTGTGGCATGCCGCGTGGCCGGCCGCGCTGGCCTTCGTCCTGCTGATCGTCTTCCGCCTCATCGTGGTGATGCCGCTCGTCGCGTGGATCGAACGGCGGGCGCAGCGCGTGATCGCTCACGAAGGAAAGCTCGAACGGATCCAGGAGACGCTGTCCGGGCCGGAGTTGTCCGACAAGTTCTCCGAACGCCGAACCGCGCTCGTCCGAACCCGCATCGACCGTCGACTGGCCGACATCGCCTACTACCGGACGGAGTCGATCGGCGCCCGGGAGGGATTCGTGCTGGTCTGGGCGGGCATGCGCGGCGTCGTCACGCTGGCGGCGGCGCAGACCCTCCCAACCGACACTCCCTATCGCGCGATGCTGGTGCTGCTCGCGTTCTTCGTCGCCGTCGGCTCCCTCCTCATCCAGGGATCGACCCTCGGAGCGTTCGTGCGGTGGATGAAACTGCCTGATCAGTCCCCGCAGGTGGAATCCGAACGCGTCGAACTCGGACGAGAGATGGCGGCCGTCACCGCCCGCGTCATGATCGACCCGAAGGTGTGCGGCGGCGATCCCGAGATCGCGAAACGGATCCAGACCCTGCGCGAGCTGGAGGCCACATCGGCCGACGCCGAGCTCGGTGAGGACGCCGACATCGCACCCGACGTCCTCGACCGCCGCATCGCGACCGCAGGCCGGATGCGGGCGATCCGCCGCGTGGTGATCAACGAACAGCGTCGCCACCTGCTCGACTTGAGCAGTCGCGCCGCCTACAGTTCCGAGGTCCTCACCGCGGTGCTCGACAAACTCGACGCCGAAGAGCTCAGCCTCGACGCGCAAGCGCCCGTCGTGCAGAACTGAGTCAGGAGACGAGCGCGGGGACGGCGCCGAACACCCAGACCACCGTCGTCGCGAGCAGGAAGATGGACGCGCCCTGCCAGATCTGCCAGCCGCTGTTCGCTCGCCAGGCGACGAGCGTGCGTCCCATAGCGGTGACGGCGCCGAGCCCGACCGCCA
>JASLJL010000222.1 GCA_030152405.1 Gordonia sp. (in: high G+C Gram-positive bacteria)
CTGCCGGAACCCCGATCGACGCCCCTACCGTGACCGGCGTGTCCCATCGCGTGAATCTCGTCGGCGAACCCGCCCTGCTCGTGCTGCTGTGGTCGAGCGGCGCGGTCGCCATCGGAATCGGCCTCGAGGGGATGTCCCCACAGTTGTTCTTGACGATCCGCGCCGTGGGCGCAGCGGTCTGCGCGTCGACGGTCGTCGTCGTCACCCGCGCCTCGCTCCCGACCGGACGCGACCTGCGGGTCGTCATCGGGGCCGGACTGCTCCTGCAGGTGGCCTACCAGGGCGCATACTTCTCCGCGATCGCACACGGTCTCGGCGCGGGCATGATCTCGCTGATCATGGCGACGCAGCCGCTGCTGACCGTGGTGGCGACGGGTGCGCTGACCCGCCGCAGTGCGCTCGGCGCCGTCGTCGGAGCCGCAGGGGTCGGGATCGCCGTCGGGGCCGACGCCTCGGCTGGCGGCGCCTCGACGACGGCGTTCGCTCTGGCAGCGGCCGCACTGATCGCGATCACCGCGGGCACCATCGTTCAATCATCGATCTCACACACCTCGGCGTGGGCCTGCGTCGCGATCCAGTCGAGCGTCAGTGCGGTCGCATACGGCGCCGCGGTCGGAGTCCTCGGCCCCGGCGAGATCCGCTTGACCACGGCCAGCGTGTGCGCGATCGCCTGGGTGACCGTGGTGATCAGCGTGATCGCGACCGCGCTCCTCTATCGCATCACCCGGCAGCGCGGCGCCGTGACGGTGAGCGGACTGTTCCTGCTCGTGCCGTCGGGTGCCGCACTGCTCGACGTCCTGCTCTCCGGCACCGCGCCGCCGCCGCTCGCAGTGCTCGGCGGCGCCGTCGCCGTCAGCGGACTCGCGCTCCTGAGAAGGTCGTCCGCCGCACGGGTCAGACCTTGTCCAGGTCGACGTCGCGCGTCTCCTTCATGACGAGCAGCGCGATGAGCGTCGAGACACCCGCGATGGCGAGGTACACCCCGACCCAGCCGACGCCGTAGTCGGAGACGAGCCACGTCGCGATGAAGGGTGCGATCGCCGCGCCGAGGATCGACGCGAAGTTGTAGGCGATGCCGCTGCCCGTGTAGCGGACGTTGGTCGCGAACAGTTCGGGCAGCACCGCGCTCATGGGACCGAAGGTGAAGCCCATCAGCGTGAGGCCCACGATGAGGACCGCCAGCATCGACCCCTCGGTCACGTTGGCGGGATCGAGGATCCACTGGAACGACAACCCGTAGACGATGATCGCAGCGGTCGCGATGAGCAGGATGCGTCGTCGTCCGAAGCGGTCGGCGAGCTGCCCCGACACCGCGACGAAGATCGCGAAGAACACGACGGCGATCAACTGCATCTGCAGGAAGTCGATGTAGGAGATGCCCAGCTTCACGCCCGACTGGTCCACCACCTTGCCGGTTCCATACGACACCACCCACGTGGTGACCAGGTAGAAGAGCGTATACGTCGCGACCATCACGAACGTGCCGATGATCAGCGGTCGCCACGCGGTGCGAACCACTTCGCCGAGCGGCGCCTTGACCTTCTTGCCCTCCTGGACGGCCTTCGCGAACACCGGCGTCTCGGTCAGCTTCAGTCGGACGTAGAGCCCGAGGATCACCATGAACGCCGACAGCAGGAACGGAATGCGCCAACCCCACGTCATGAAGGGATGGTCGGCGGGCGAGGTCTTGGAGTCGAAGTCCATCACCGACATGATCACCAGGAACAGGCCGTTGGCCAGGAAGAACCCGAACGGCGCACCGAGCTGCGGCCACATCGCGGCCCACGCACGTTTGCCCTTCTCCGCAGTCTCGGTGGCCAGCAGCGCCGCGCCCGACCATTCGCCGCCGAGCCCGAGGCCCTGCGCGAAGCGCATCAGCGCGAGGAGCGCCGGCGCGACGTATCCCACCTGGTCGAACGTGGGCAGCACACCGATCAGGAAGGTCGCCACACCCATCGTGACGAGTGATCCGACGAGGGTCGCCTTGCGGCCCACGCGATCTCCGAAGTGTCCGAAGAGGATCGAGCCGATCGGCCGCGCAGCGAACGCCAGGCCGAACGTGGCGAACGACGCGAGCAGCGCCGCCGTGTCGTCGCCCTTCGGGAAGAACAGCGTCGGGAAGACGAGCACCGCCGCCGTCGCATAGATGTAGAAGTCGAAGAACTCGATCGTCGTCCCGACCATCGACGCGATGATTATTCGTCTGCGGTTCATTCCGTTGACGATAACGTCAACCGATCAGCCGACTGGAGCCAACCGGCCAGGTCGTGCCGATCTCGCTGTCGAAAGGGTCAGTCGCCCAACACCCGAAGGGTCAGTCGCAGTACCCGCAGTGGCCGGTGGCGGGCAGCGCGGTGAAGCACGACGGGCACAGGCGGGGCTTGGGCTCCTCACGGTCCGCGGCCTTGGCGGGCTTCGGCTTGGGTGCCGCCTTCGGCTTCGGTTCGGCCTTGGGCTTGCCGGACGTGGGCTTGGCGGCCTTGGGTGCGGCCGCCTTTCGCGGCGTCTTCGCGCGGACCGGCTTGCGCGCGGCACGGCGCTCGGCGACGCGCGGCGCCAGGACCGGGCGGGCGCCCGGCGGCATCGCGGCGCCTGCGAACACGTAGCAGTCGAACCGTGCGACCGCCGCGTCGCGATCGGGGTCCTCGGGCTTCGGACGGCCTGCGACGTCGAGCACGTGCAGGTAGGTGTCGCCGACGCTCTCGTCGAGTCGGACGCACAGTGACGCCAGGAGCGGCTCCCCGTCACCGCGGAGCCTGGTGACCGCGGCGAGAAGATCGTCGATCCACAGACGCACCGGCCGACCGGCGCGGATTCCGGTCTCGCTCTGCACCTTCGAGGCGACCTCTGCCTGCGTGATCAGTGATCCGAACACCGTGGCCGTCTCGACCAGGAGGTCACGGGCGACGGGGGCCCACGCGTCCAGCGCTTCGGTGAAGGGGATCGGGATCTCGCCCGGCTCGCGGAAGGCCGTGGTGGTCGAATCGTCGTCAGGAAGCACTCGAAAACACTATGGCGTCACGCGACGCTAGTCGAATCCGCGACCCCCGCGATGCCGAGTCGCCCCCGACTGTTCCCAAGTCGTAACCTATCCAACCTTGTTACTAGAGTGACAGTTGTAGTTCAGTGGTGTCATTGTGAATACTTTTCTGCGTTCATCCTCGCGAGCGGTCGCCGGCGGCGCCGTCGGTGCGGCCCTTCTGCTGGCGACGCCCGGCACCGCGTCGGCACTGCCTGCGCTGCCTGACCTGTCGGCGATCTCCAACTCGTCTGCCGACCTCGGCGTGCTCGAGCAGATCCCCGATCTCCTCCGGCAACTCCAGTCGCCGACGTTCGACGGAAAGTCGCACTGCACGAAAGTGATTCAGATCGGCGACTCCACATCGGTCACCGCCGACTCCGCGTCGGCGCTGCCGAGCGCCAACGACACCGCGACCGCTCAGTACGGGCGAGTCGGCGTCCAGTCGGTGACCGTCGACGCCCTGTCCGGACGCGCGATTGTGGGCGGGCCCGGCACCGACGCCGAGCACGCGGTGACCTCACGGCTGGCCGCAGCAGGCGACGCGTGCTGGGTGATCGCGATGGGCGTCAACGACGCGGGCGCCGTCAAGGGCGGCAGTTCGGTCAGCGCGGACGAACGCATCGACCGAATCATGAAGCAGCTCAACGGGCGGTCCGTGCTGTGGCCGACCGTCACGTCGTCGAACCCCTCCAATCCCGCGTTCGGCTCCGGCTCGATGACCGCGTTCAACGACGCACTGCGTCGCGCGGTCACTCGATACCCGAACCTGGCGGTGTATGACTGGGCGTCGGCCGCACGAGCGGGCATGTTCACCGACGGCATCCACTACACGGCGGCAGGCTACGCCGAGCGGAACCGACGCTTCGCCGACGCACTGGCCGCCGCGTACCCGA
>JASLJL010000285.1 GCA_030152405.1 Gordonia sp. (in: high G+C Gram-positive bacteria)
CTCGCCGAACGACTTCGGCCGGGCCTGGAGAACGTCCCCGACGTCGATCCCGCCGAGAAGGCGGAGTCGTTGGCGCAGTTCTGGCCGACGGCCTTCCTCATCGGCATCCCGGTCTTGATGGCGCTGACGTGGCCGATGCTCGTGGCCGTCGCGACGAAGCACAGTCGGAACCTTCGCAACGTCTATCTGTCGACGGTCGTCGTGCTTCTGCTCTTCGTCCCGGTGTGCGCCGACCTGCTCTTCAACTACCCGGACTCGCCCCGGTGGGTGTGGGCGACCGCGTGGGTCCAGTTCGTGTTTCTTCTCGGCTCCGTTCTGATGACGCTCCGGCGCAGCGTCGGACAGTGGCTTCCGCCGTCGATGCGCGTGCGGCCCATGCGCGTCGCGCGCGGCGGGTAGGTTGGAATGCGGTCCCGCTCACAACGGCGTGCGACGACACCGACAGCTAGGAGAGACAGATGACAGTGACGCCCGTGTACCGAGTTTCGTCGACTTCCCGCGGCGGTGGCCGTGACGGCGAGGTCGTGTCGGACTCGGGTCGCATCGATCTGACTCTCGCCCCGCCCGTCGAGATGGGCGGCAAGGGCGACGGCAGCAACCCGGAGGAGCTCTTCTCCGCCGGCTGGGCCGCGTGCTTCATGGGCGCGCTGCGTCTGGTCTCGAAGAACGCAGGCGTCACTGTTCCCGAGGGAACCGAGGTGCGCGTGACCGTCGGCATCGGCAAGGATGACGCCGACGACGGCTTCGGTCTGACCGGCGACATCGACGTGTATCTCCCGGGTCTCGACACCGCGCAGGCCAACGAGCTGGCTCTCGCGGCCCATGGTTTCTGCCCCTACTCGAAGGCCACCCGCGGCAACATCGTGAGCACCGTCACGTCGCGCGTGTGACTCCTGTCCGTGGGGTGTGACGCGCGTCGCGCTCGACGACCGGTAGCGTGACCGAGTGTGAATACGTGGGCATGTGCAATCGGTTTCGGTCTCTTCGCGACGACGCTCGCCACGATCGCGTTCGTAGCGTACCGGCAGCGTGAATCGGCCGGGCTGACGCGGGACGCCGAGCTCGCTCGCACGCTGCGTGAACTCGCGGGCGACGACGCTGCCCGGCTGGCCGCCGTCGACGAGTTCGAGGTGAGCGTCTACAAGCGCCTCTTCTACGTCTCGGAGATCGGCCCCAAGGTCCGGAGCGCGGCATGGGCGCTCCTCGCGACCGTCCTCGCCGGATTCGGCGCGCTGGTCCTCGACACCCGCGACGGTGTCGTCCCGATGATCATGTGGGGAGTGCTCCTCGCCGCGACCGTCGTCTTCGCGCTCGGCGCGATCGCGTACGCGGCGCTCGCCGTCTACGGTGCCGCGACCACCCCGCGCGTCACCTTCGCCGACCTGGACACCTCGGACGAGGAATGACAGTCCGGCGAGGAGTGGTGCGATCGCGGCCGCTCCTTGCCGCCGCCGCGGTGGTCGTGGTGGGCGGAGTGCTCGTCTCCGCTGCCGCCGACGGGCCGCGTTCGGTGGCAGTCGACAGGCCGCCGACCCGAGCGTTGACCGTCATCGCGGACGCGTCTGTACCGGCCGCGATCCTGGTCAGCCGGACGGTGTTCGAGTCGTCTCCCTCCGCGGTGGTGATCGCGCGCGGCGCAGACGCCGAGGCCCGGCGCAACGCGTACGACAAGGCGGTGAACGGTCACGTCCCGGTCTTCGACGAGGCCGTGACCGACCGCGCGGCGATCGATGCGGAACTGGCGCGTCTCGGTGTCAGCGAGGTCGACACGGTCGGCGATCGCGACGCGGTGGAGCGCGATCTGCAGTCCGGAGCGCCGTCCCCGACAGTCGATCCCGCTGCCCTCGTCCTGGTGGCAGGCGGCGGTGACGCAGTGGCCACGGCGAAGGCTGCGGGCCTGGACGCCGCCGGAGTTCCGGTGGCTGATCCCCGCGCGAGTGGAGAGGCGGTCGCCGCCCTCAAATCAGAGCCGGATCGCGCTGTGGTCGCGATCGGGCAGTTCGGCGACGAGCGGACGCTCGTCGAGCGGATGACACTCGCTCGGACTGTGCCGGAGCTGCCCGGCGGCGGACAGCTGGTGTTCCCCGGGCGGCGGATGGTCGCGCTCTACGGTTCGCCCGGAGGGGCCGATCTAGGGCCGCTCGGCGCCCAGGGCGTGACGGAGTCGATCCGTCGGGTGCGTCGCGTGGCGGCGCCGTACCGTGCCCTGTCCGATGTCCCGGTGGTGCCTGCCTTCGAGATCATCGTGACGGTGGCATCGGCCGATCCGGGGTATCGAGGCCAGTACACGAACATCATCGACCCGTCCGTCATCAAACCGTGGGTCGACGCTGCAGGTGCGGCGGGCGTGTACGTCACGCTCGATCTGCAACCGGGGCGGATGGACTTTCTCACGCAGGCGAAGATGTACCGCGAACTGTTGAAGCAGCCTCATGTGGGGCTCGCGCTCGACCCGGAGTGGCGACTCACACCGGAGCAGGTCCACTTGACTCAGATCGGCGCGGTCGACCCGGCGGAGGTCAACCGGACCGCCGACTGGCTCGCCGAGCTCGTCCGCACCGAGCGTCTGCCGCAGAAGGCGTTCGTCCTGCATCAGTTCGACGCCGACATGCTGGGCGATCGGACCCGGCTCGACACCTCGCACCCGGAGCTGGCGACTGTCATCCATGCGGACGGACACGGAACGCCCGGCGTGAAGCGCGGTACGTGGCGCCGGATCATCGCCGGCCTGCCGCCGAACGTGTGGCTCGGCTGGAAGAACTTCTACAAAGAGGACACGCCGATGTTCTCTCCGGCGCGGACCCTGGACGTGCGGCCCGAGCCGTGGTTCATCTCGTACCAGTAGGCGGGCCGCATCGCCTGCGAGCGTCGTCGAAACACCCTTTGAGCAGCCGATTTAATAGTTCAGGCGCCGTCGTTGTAGGCTGTATCAGGTTGCACACGGGGTGTGGCGCAGCTTGGTAGCGCGCTTCGTTCGGG
>JASLJL010000315.1 GCA_030152405.1 Gordonia sp. (in: high G+C Gram-positive bacteria)
CGTGACCGGCGCGGAGGGACGCAAGACGTTCGTGCACGGCGAACTGTCGGACGCCGACGGAGTGACCGTCGAAGCGGAGGCGATCATGGTGCAGCCCAAGAACTTCGCAGCGCGCGACGCCATCGTCGCGACGATCGCGAAGCTGTCGGCCGACAACTCCTGACATCGGTGCGCCCGACTCTCGACGCTGAGATACGGTCGACTCATGTGTGACGAGCAAGACATCGCGCCGTTCACGGCCGCCGAGGCGGACGCCGTCCGCGACGTGTGGGAGGGCCTCGGTCTGCCCGGGATCATCGACGTCCACACGCACTTCATGCCGGGGCGGGTGATGGACAAGGTGTGGGCGTACTTCGACTCCGCGGGCCCGATGCTCGGTCGCGAGTGGCCCATCGCCTACCGCGCCGACGAGGAGGTCCGGGTCTCGACGCTTCGGTCGTTCGGCGTCCTCGCCTACTCGTCGATGATCTACCCCCACAAACCGGAGATGGCCCGGTGGCTCAACGCATGGGGAACCGAGTTCGCGGCCACCCATCCGGACTGCCTGCACACGTCGACGTTCTACCCCGAGCCCGGTGCCGGGGAGTACGTCGGCGAGGCGATCGAGGCGGGCACCCGCGTGTTCAAGTCGCACATCCAGGTGGGCGACTACTCACCGATCGATCCGCTGCTCGACGACGTGTGGGGCCGCATCGACGACGCCCGGATACCCGTCGTGATCCACTGCGGATCGGGTCCGGCCCCGGGCCGCCACACCGGTCCGGACCCCGTCGAGACGCTGCTGACCCGGTTCCCGACACTGCCGCTGATCGTCGCGCACATGGGCACACCCGAGTACGCCCGATTCCTCGATCTCGCCGAACGTTTCGAGAACGTCCGCCTCGACACGACGATGTCGTTCACCGACTTCTCCGAGAAGGACGCGCCGTATCCGCCGCACCTCCACAAGAGGTTGGAGGCGCTCGGCGAGAAGATCCTGTTCGGCAGCGACTTCCCGAACATCCCGTACGGATACCGTCATGCGCTCGACGCGATCATCCGGCTCGGCCTGGGCGACGACTGGGTGCGCGGAGTGCTTCACGACAACGCCGCTCGACTCTTCGACGTGCAGCCCGTGTGAACCGCGGCATGTTCGTCGACACCACGATCCACTGTCCCCTCCCCCAGATGAGCGCGGCGGCCGTCGACGCCGAGCGGTCCGGATACGACGGGGTGTGGACGTTCGAGGGCGCACACGATCCCTTCCTCCCGCTGCTCCTGGCGGCCGAGCACACCGAACGAGTCACGCTGGGCACGTCGATCGCCGTCGCATTCGGCCGGAACCCGCTTCTGCTCGCGACGATCGGATGGGACCTGCAGGCGTATTCCAAGGGTCGGTTCGTACTGGGCCTCGGCACCCAGATCCGGCCGCACATCGCTCGTCGGTACTCGATGCCGTGGAGCAGACCCGCCGACCGGATGCGCGACATGGTGACGGCGGTCCGCGCGATCTGGGACGCCTGGACCACCGGCGGGCGACTCGATCATCGCGGCGACTTCTATCAGCACACGTTGATGCCTCCGCTGTTCCGCCCGAACCCGTCCGAGGTCGACGGCTTCGGTCCGCCGCCCGTGTGGCTGGCCGGCGTCGGCCCTCGGATGACACAGGTGGCCGGGGAGGTGGCCGACGGTTTCCTCTCCCATCCGCTGTGCACCCCGGAGTTCTTGCGCGACACCACCATCCCGGCCCTGAACGCGGGCGCCGCGACGACGGGGCGACCGCCGACCGCAGTGCACCATTCGGCGATGGTGATCGTCGGGCGCGACGAGGCGGAGATCGCCGCGGCGCGGGCGGCCGTGAAGGCCCAGATCGGCTTCTACGGGTCGACCCCCGCCTACCGTCCGATCCTGGCGTCTGTCGGTTTCGACGACCTGCATCCCGCTCTGCACTCGATGTCGAAGACCGGTGACTGGGCGGCCATGGGCAGGCTGGTGCCCGACGATCTGGTCGACGCGATCGCCGTCACCGTCGACGATCCTCGCGACGGCGCAGCCGAACTGCTCCGGCGCTACGGCCCCCACGTCGACCGTCTCGGTTTCAACACCCCGTACTCGGCTGACCGCGGTCTGCTGTCCGCGATCGCCGCCGCACTCCGCTGACCCCTCAGCCGCCGAGGTACGCCTTCTCCAGGCGGCCGGGGTCGGCGGCGAGCGCCGCGGCGGGTTCGTCGATGACGATGTCGCCGTGGACGAGGACGAGCGCCCGGTCCGCCACGTCGAGCGCGAGCCGCACGTGCTGTTCGACGCAGGGCGGGAAGCCGCCTGGAGGCCGCGCGTGGCACCGTCCGTTCGACTTGGCGAAGCACCTGCCTCGGCCGGCCGGGCTACTCCGAGATCCGCACCACGGCTTTGCCCTTGACGCGACCCTCCGCGAGGTCGGTGAGGGCGGTCGGGAGGTCTGCCAGCGGGTACACGTGATTGACCGGGGGACGCATTCCCGCCGTGATCATCTCGACGAGTTCGTCGTG
>JASLJL010000243.1 GCA_030152405.1 Gordonia sp. (in: high G+C Gram-positive bacteria)
CGACAGTGCCGTCGAACGTGACGACAATCCGGTCACGATCCACGGCACAGCTCGTCGACGGCGAATCCCCAGTCGGAGAAGGAGGGATCGCGGCGGCGGTTTAGGATGGTCGCCATGTGCAACCCCGGCCGTCCGGCACCGATGATCGCCCCGTCCATCCTCTCCGCCGACTTCGCGAACCTCGCGTCGGAGATCGCCGCGGTGGGACCGTCCGACGTCGACCCGGGCGTCGACTGGGTGCACGTCGACGTCATGGACAACCACTTCGTCCCCAACCTGACGCTCGGGATGCCCGTGGTCGAGAGCCTGCTCAAAGCGACCGACATCCCGCTCGACTGCCACCTGATGATCGCCGATCCGGGACGCTGGGCGCCGCCGTACGCGGAGGCCGGTGCGTACAACGTGACGTTCCACGCCGAGGCGACCGACGATCCGACGTCGGTGGCTCGCGACATCCGCGCGGCGGGCGGCAAGGCCGGTCTGGCGCTCAAGCCGGGAACGCCGCTCGACCCGTACCTGGAGATCCTCCGCGACTTCGACACCCTCCTGGTGATGAGCGTGGAACCGGGCTTCGGCGGACAGAAGTTCATGCCCGAGGTCCTCGACAAGGTTCGGGCGATCCGCAAGATCATCGACCGCGGAGACCTCCGCCTGCTCGTCGAGATCGACGGCGGAATCGCCGACTCGACGATTGAGCAGGCCGCCGAGGCAGGCGTCGACTGCTTCGTCGCTGGATCGGCCGTCTACGGCGGACACGATCCGGCGGCCCGCGTCGCCGAACTGCGCCGCAAGGCCACCGCGGTGCGCGAGAACGCCTGACCGAGATGATCGAGACGGCGATGCGTCGGGCCCTCGCCGAATCGGCGAAGGCCTGGGGGACCAGCTCGCCCAACCCGCCGGTGGGAGCGGTGATCCTCGACGTCGACGGCATGGTCGTCGGCGTCGGGCACACGCAGCCTCCGGGCGGACCGCACGCCGAGGTGATGGCGCTGCGCGACGCGGGCGCCGCCGCGCTCGGCGGAACGGCCGTGGTCACGCTGGAACCGTGCAATCACACGGGACGGACCGGACCGTGCGCCCAGGCTCTCATCGACGCAGGCGTCGCCGCGGTCCACTACGCCGTCGCCGATCCGAACCCGGCCGCCTCGGGGGGAGCGCTGACCCTCCGCGAGGCGGGCGTCGACGTCGTCGGCGAGGTGCTGGCCGACGTCGTCGAAGCGGGACCGCTTCGCGGATGGTTGTCTCGACAACGCCACGGACGTCCCCTGGTGACTCTCAAGCTCGCCGCCACCCTGGACGGCCGGATCGCCGCACCGGACCGCACCAGCCAGTGGATCACCGGCCCACAGGCTAGGGAGCACGCGCATCTTCAGCGCTCACGGGCCGACGCGATCGTCGTCGGCACGGGGACGGCGATCACCGACGACCCGTCGCTCGCGGCGCGGCGCGCCGAGGGCGACCTCTACCCGCACCAGCCGACGCGCGTCGTCATGGGCATGCGCGACATCGCCGACACCGCCCGACTGCGGGACGGGACGTCGGCATTCGTCCACGTCCGATCGCACGACCCCCGCGATGTGATCGACGCTCTGCCGGAGGCGTCGTGGGTGATCGTCGAGGGCGGACCGTCGATCGCCGGGGCTTTCCTCGCCGCCGGCCTCGTCGACGAGGTGCACGCTTACCTGGCGCCGACCCTGCTGGGCGGGGGAGCGGCCGCGGTCGCCGACCCGACCGTCGGAACACTCGCCGACGCGCACCGCTTCCTGCGGGCCGGCGTCGAAACCCTCGGCGACGACCTGCTCGTCGTCCTCCGTCCGACGTCTGACTCACGCTGACCTAAAGCCGGTCGCGGCGTGCCGTCAGGCGACCCCACGGGTGCACGCTGGAACAATTCGCCCGTCCAGTGGGACGGCGGCCGCCGTCGCACCGTATGTGCGCCACCCTCTTCTGGAGGTGCGTGCTACCTTCGAAAGGTAGTTCTCGGGGCGGGGTGAAAGTCCCCACCGGCGGTGATGCCCTCCCATGGAGGGACGAGCCCGCGAGCGCTCGGATCGGAGACGGTGCGAGGTCAGCAGATTCTGGTGTGACTCCAGAGCCGACGGTCATAGTCCGGATACGAGAGAACGACAGTGCGGCACGGTGCCGTCGCTGTCTGTCCCGAGCGCACCTGTGCAAAGGAGAGACGGTGTTCACCGGAATCGTTGAGGAACGCGGCGAGATCATCGCCCGCGACGACCTCGCAGAAGCCGCTCGTTTCCGCATTCGCGGTCCCCTCGTGACAAGTGACGCTTCGTTCGGCGACTCGATCGCCGTGAACGGAGTGTGCCTCACCGTCGTCGAACTCGACGACGGCGCGTTCACCGTGGACGTGATGGCCGAGACGCTGCGCCGTAGCTCGCTCGACAACCTGGGTCCCGGGGCGAGCGTCAATCTGGAACGTGCGATGGCCGCGGGCGGACGGTTCGGCGGCCACATCGTGCAGGGCCACGTCGACGGAGTCGGCGCAGTCGCGTCGATCTCGCCGTCCGAGAACTGGACGGTCGTCCGAATCGCCGTACCAGTCGACCTGGCGCGCTACGTCGTCGAGAAGGGCTCGATCACGATCGACGGCATCTCGCTGACCGTCTCGGCGATCGGCCGCGACGACGACCTCGGCGACTGGCTCGAAGTCTCTCTCATTCCGACGACTCTGTCGGAGACCACACTCGGCATCACCGCGACCGGTGCTCGAGTGAATCTTGAAGTCGATGTGATCGCGAAGTACGTCGAGCGTCTCACCGGCGCCGGCCAGGCAGAAGGACAGCAGTGATGAGCGAGCAGACCGAGGTCAAACTGGACTCGATCGACCGGGCCATCGCCGACATCGCGGCGGGCAAGGCCGTCGTCGTGGTCGACGACGAGGACCGGGAGAACGAGGGCGATCTGATCTTCGCCGCGGAGAAGGCGACGCCCGAGCTCGTGGCGTTCATGGTCCGCTACACCTCCGGCTACCTGTGTGTGCCGCTCGAGGGCGACGACTGCGACCGCCTCGGACTGCCGCCGATGATCGCGCAGAACCAGGACCGTCACGGCACCGCGTACACGGTCACCGTCGATGCGCGCGAGGGAGTCGGCACGGGCATCAGCGCCGCCGACCGCGCCACCACGATGGTCAAGCTCGCCGACCAGACGGCACAGCCGCACGACTTCACCCGGCCCGGCCACGTGGTTCCGCTGCGTGCTCGGGAAGGCGGCGTGCTGCGTCGCCCAGGCCATACCGAGGCCGCCGTCGATCTGGCGAAGCTCGCCGGTCTGTCGCCTGCGGGCGCGATCTGCGAGATCGTCAGCCAGAAGGACGAAGGCCACATGGCCCACGCGGAGGAGCTGCGCGTCTTCGCCGACGAGCACGACCTCGCGATGATCTCCATCGCCGACCTGATCGCATGGCGTCGCCGCAATGAGAAGCACGTCGAGCGGGTCGCCGACGCGCGGATCCCCACCGTTCACGGTGTGTTCCGCGCCGTCGGGTACTCGAGCCCGTACGACGACGCCGAGCATGTGGCCCTGGTCATGGGCGACGTCTCGGGCGAGGACGGCAAGGGCGAGGACGTCTTGGTCCGCGTGCACTCCGAATGCCTCACCGGCGACGTCTTCGGCTCGTTGCGCTGTGACTGCGGCCCGCAGCTCGAAGCCGCGATGGCGATGGTCGCCGCCGAGGGCCGCGGCGTGGTCCTGTACATGCGCGGTCACGAGGGCCGCGGCATCGGCCTGATGCACAAGCTGCAGGCCTACCAGCTGCAGGACGCGGGCCGCGACACCGTCGACGCCAACCTCGACCTCGGTCTTCCCGCCGACGCCCGCGACTACGGTCTCGGCGCGCAGATCCTCGTCGACCTCGGCGTCCGGTCGATGCGGCTGTTGACCAACAACCCGGCCAAGCGGGTAGGACTCGACGGCTACGGACTCCAGATCGTCGATCGGGTTCCGATGCCGTTGCGCGCCAACTCGGAGAACCTGCATTACCTCAAGACCAAGCGCGACCGGATGGGTCATATGCTCGAAGGGCTGGACGACTTCGACGGAGAGGGCACACAGGCATGAGCGGGCACGGAGAGCCGACACTCGACCTGGAGGACGCGAGCGGTCTGAAGGTCGCGATCGCCGCGTCGCAGTGGCACGAGACGATCTGCACCGCACTTCTCGACGGCGCGACGCGCGCCGCGGCGGGCGCGGGCGTCACCGATCCGACCGTGGTGCGGGTGGCGGGCGCCATCGAACTCCCGGTGATCGTGCAGGCCCTCGCACGCACGCACGACGTCGTCGTCGCGCTCGGCGTGGTCATCAAGGGCGGGACACCGCACTTCGAGTACGTCTGCGACGCCGTCACCGCGGGCCTCACGCGCGTGTCGCTCGATGAGTCGACGCCGGTCGGCAACGGAGTCCTCACCACCCTCGACGAGCAGCAGGCCCTCGACCGGTCCGGACTTCCCGGATCGTCCGAGGACAAGGGCGCGCAGGCGATGACCGCTGCGATCGCCTCCGCGCTCACCCTGCGGAAGCTGGCGTGAGTGCACTAGGAGCACCGTCGACCGGGTCGGAGGTGTGGGAATTCACCTATCACCCGCAGTGGTTGCGTCGGACCGGTCTCTGGGTGGCGGGTGTCGTCATCGCGATCCATCTCGTCTTCGGCCTGCTCTTGGACATCTCGTACACCGGCGTCGGCGTCGGTTGGTCGGACAAGATCGGTCTGATCGCGGTCGGGCTCGTCATCGCCGGCGCCGTCCTGCTCGTCTTCCGGACCCGTCTTCGGGTGGGCCCGGATGGGGTCGGCGTTCGCAACCTCGTGGGTGAACGACTCTTCCCGTGGGACGTCGTGCGCGGCCTCGAGTACCCGGACAAGGGATTCGCGGCCCGACTGCTGCTCCCATCCGACGAGCACGTCCCCGTCCTCGCAGTGCAGTCGCGGGACGGCGACCGCGCCGTCGCGGCGATG
>JASLJL010000323.1 GCA_030152405.1 Gordonia sp. (in: high G+C Gram-positive bacteria)
CCGGCGAACTGGCCGAACCCGCACGCGAGTCGATCGGCGCCGCGGTCGACATCGCGGGGGCGACGGGCACACCTGACGTGGCCCGCGCCGCTGGGGAGGCGTTCACGGAATCGATGCAGGTCACGAGTCTGATCGGTGGGCTGATCATGCTCGGTGTGGCCCTGACGGTCTGGTTCGTCGTCCCGCGCGGCACCACTCTGGACGCCGCCGCCGGTCACTGATCGGCAGTGGCCGGCGTGGGGCCCCACACCGCACGGGCGTGAGCGGTGAGAACACCGAAGACGGTTGCGTCTCGAGTGGCGCGGGCGGTGATGATCGCCCCCTCCACGCCGGACACCAGGACGGCGCCCGCCGCGGCGGCCTCGCTCGGGTCGAGGCCGTCGCGGACGAAAGCCTCGGCGATGAGCGCTTCGAAGCGGCGGAACGCGGTCGCGGCCTCGGCGGCGGCGTCGGGGTACTCCTGCGCACTCAACGACGCCGCGGCGAGCGGGCATCCGAGCCGGTAGTCGCTCTCGACGAGTACCGCGGCCCATTGCTGCGCCCAGAAGTCGACAGCGTCCAGTGCCGACATCTCGGCGAGGACGGCCTTGAGCATCGCTCCGACGCCCTTTCCGGCTTCCGCGGTCGCCGCGCGGAGCAGCCCCGCCTTGCCGTCCGGGAAGTGCTGATACATGGAACGGCGCGCCACTCCGCTGTGGTCGAGCAGCTCGGCGACACCGAAACCGTCGGCGCCTCGGCTGCGGAGCAGCAGGGTCGTCGACGTCAGCAGGCGTTCGCGCACCGGAGTCGAGGACATGATCCCAGCATAACCGGGTAGAACGATCATTCTGTTAGATTCGGAGCATGACCCACGTCTTCGATGAAGCGACCGCCGTCGAACAGATCGACGCCGACACCTACACGGTTCGCGCCACCACTCACCCCGCCTACAACAACATGGTCGGCCCCTTCGGCGGGATCACGGCGGCCACCATCGTGAACGCGATCGCGCAGCACCCGGACGCGCTCGGCCATCCCCTCGCGCTCACCGTCAACTATGTGGCGCCGATCGCCGAGGGCCAGTGGGATCTCGCGCTGGTTCCCGTGCGGACCAACCGCACCAACCAGCACTGGACGTTCACCATCGATCAGGGCGACCACACGGTGGCCACGGGGACCGCGGTGTTCGGCATCCGACGACAGACGTGGGCCGACACCGAGCTGACGGCGCCCGCCGCACCCGCGGCCGCCGACGTCCCCGCCTCCGACTTCCCCGAGTTCATCGCATGGGCGCGCAACTACGACAAGCGCTTCGTCACCGGAGGGATCGACGACGGCGCTCACGAGGACTCCACGACCACGATGTGGATTCGCGACTTCCCCGAGCGCCCGCTCGACTTCCCGTCCCTGACTAGCATCACCGACTCGTTCTTCCCGCGCGTGTTCGTGCGCAAGGGCTCGTACGCGCCGGCAGGCACCATCTCGCTCACCACGTACTTCCACGCGACGCCCGAGGAACTCGCTGCGCAGGGGACGCGCCCGCTGCTCGCGACCGCCCGAGCCGCGCGCTTCGGGAACGGCCACTTCGACCAGTACGGCCAGATCTGGGGCGACGACGACGTCCTACTCGCCACCACTCATCAACTCGTCTACTTCAAGGACGCCTGAGCGGCGCAGGCCCAGTAGATTGAAGCGCATGTCGCATACGTCGCTCCGGGCCGTCGGTTCGATCCTCGCCGGTGCCGCTCTCGTCGCAGCTCTCGGAGCCTGCGGGGAGTCGGACACCGTCGAACCCGCTGTACAGCGTGCTCTCGACTCGGTGCTGACCGACGGGGAGTTTCCCGACGGCTACACCGTCGTCACTCTCGGCAAGGACGAGAAGAAGACGATCACCGACCAGCTCGCGGACAGTCGCAAGGACGCCGACGTGACGCCCGCGGCGTGCAAGTCGGAGGCTGATGCCCCGTCCGACGCCGAGACGGGCAGTGCGGTGGCGGTGAACGGACAGTCGACGCTCAGCCAGTCGGTGGCGGCGTCGAGCGAGTCGGCGACGGGTTTGACGGCGGCCGTGTCCGGCGAATGCGCCACGGTGACCGTGACGCTCAACGCAGGCCCGGCGAAGGGCACGACTGCCCAGATCACCAGCGCCGACGTCCAGCCCGTCACGGTGAGCGGTTTCGACGGCGTCACCTTCCGGCAGGTGTCGCGGACCGACGGCGTCGACCACGAATCACTCATCGGGCGTTTCCAGGTGGACGGCTACCTGGTGACGGTTCAGGCCGTGAAAACCGACGGCGGCAAGCCGGACCGGGCGTCGTTCGATCAGACCGTCGCCGCCGCCGTCGCCAAGACCGCACGACATTGATGCCGCGACGGCGCTGAATCAGTGCACGTCTGAATGAATCTCCCACACCGCACCGTATTGTCGTTTCGGGCATATTCCGCCCTCGACGTGAGCAGGAGCGCCGTGCAGACAATCTTTCGGACCACAGTCGGCGCAGCGGTCGCCGGAATCGCCGTCATCGGGCTCGTCGCGGGCTGCGGCTCCGACGGTGAGGCGGTGAAGGCAGCGGACTCATCCGCGACGACAAACGCCGATTCGCCGGCTGACCCGTCCCGCGTGCGCGCGCTCGTGCTGACCCCGAAGGACTTTCCCACGGGGTACGTGGTGCAGGAGATCCCCGCCGCGCAGATGAAGGCCGCGCTCGATCAGCTGCGTTCGTCGACCGCGGCGGCGACCATCACTCCCGCGTCGTGCAAGCAGGTCAGCGCGATCCCGACGTCGGCTGATCTGGACAAGATCGGTCTGGTGACGGCGAGCAGGCAGGTGACGTCCACTCTCACCGAGTCGGTCGTCGTGGGCGGCGCGTCGATCTCGGACTACCGCAGGCAGCTGGCGGGCGAGTGCGCGAACCTGTCGCTGACGATGGACGTCCAGGGCCAGAAAGTCGTCTCCACCGTTGAGCAGACCGTCGTCGACGGCCCGAAAGTCGACGCGGACGACGCGATCGTCGTCGAGCTCGTGACCAAGGCGCAGGTCGCCGGTCAGTCGGTCACCACGAAGACTCTCATCGGCGCCGCCGAGGTGAAGGGTTACTCGGTGAGCGTGCAGTCGATGGACATGACACCGGGCGGTTCGCCCGACCGGGCGGCGTTCGAGGCGCTCTACGCCAAGGCCGTCGAGAAGGTGCAGGCGCAGGGATGACGTACATGACCAGGCTCACGGGAGTCGTGCTCATCGCGTCGGCCGTCGGCGTACTCGCGGCCTGCGGATCCGGGGACGACGCCGACGTGGCGGCGACGCCGCAGGACATGGTCCTGTCCGCAGGCGAGTTCCCGGACGGATACGACGTTCAGAACGTGGCGAAGGACCAGATCCTGGACCTGGCGAAGCGTGCGGCCGCTGCGGGCAGCGGCGCGGTGACGCCGGCGTCCTGCAAGCAGTCGAGCGCGGTGCCCGCCGATCTGAGCGCGGACGAACTGGGCGTGTCCATCGCCCAACAGGGCGCGGTCGCGACCATCACCGACGTCGTGACGGCCTCCGATCGCGACATCGCGTCGTTTCGTGCCGCGGTGACGGGACCGTGCGCGACGATCAAGAAGAAGGTCTCCAGCGGACCGTTGAAGGGTCTCACGGCGACGGTCGTCACCACGGTCCTCGACCTGCCGGACGCCGTGCAAGGCAAGGACGCTCTGGTCTACCGCCAGGTGAACACGTCGAAGGTGTCGGGGAAGAAGGTCGTCACGCAGACCCTGAGCGGTGTCGCGAAGGTGAACGGCTACCTGGTGCGTGTCGAGTACGCGCCGTTGAGTGCCGGAAAACAAGTCGACCGCACGGCGTTCGACGAATCGTTCGCGCGTGCGGTCGACAAGGTGGCCGAGAAGGCCTGACGTCTGTGCGTCAGATGACGCCGAGCGAGTTCATCGCGTCGGCGACCTTCACGAAGCCGGCGATGTTGGCGCCGGTGACGTAGTTGCCGGGGTCGCCGTACTCGTCGGCGGTCTCCAGGCAGTTGCGGTGGATGTCGCGCATGATCGCGTTGAGGCGACCCTCGGCGTACTCGAAGCTCCACGAGTCGCGCGACGCGTTCTGCTGCATCTCGAGTGCGGAGGTGGCGACACCGCCGGCGTTGGCGGCCTTGCCGGGCGCGTAGCCGACGCCCGCCGCCTGGAGCACCTTGATGGCCTCCGGGGTGGTGGGCATGTTGGCGCCTTCGCCGACGATGATGCAGCCGTTGGCGACGAGCGCCTTGGCGTCGTTCTCGTCGAGCTCGTTCTGCGTGGCACAGGGGAGTGCGATGTCGGCCGGGACCTGCCACAGCGAGCCCTCGGTGCCGAGCTTGGTGCCGTTTCCGCGCAGAGCCACGTACTCGCTCAGGCGTGCACGACGGACCTCCTTGACCTCCTTGAGGATCTCGAGGTCGATGCCCTTGTCGTCGATGACGTAGCCCGACGAGTCGGAGCAGCCGATCACGGTGCCGCCGAGCTGGTGGATCTTCTCGATCGCGTAGGTCGCGACGTTGCCCGAACCCGACACGAGGACCTTCTTGCCCTCGAACGTGTCGCCCTTGGACTTCAGCATCTCGTCGACGAAGAACACCGCGCCGTAGCCGGTGGCCTCCGGGCGGACCAGCGAGCCGCCCCACGAGACGCCCTTGCCGGTGAGGACACCGGACTCGTAGCGGTTGGTGATGCGCTTGTACTGGCCGAACAGGTAACCGATCTCGCGGCCGCCGACACCGATGTCGCCCGCCGGAACGTCGGTGTACTCGCCGATGTGGCGGTACAGCTCAGTCATGAACGACTGGCAGAAGCGCATGATCTCGAGGTCGGTGAGACCCTTGGGATCGAAGTCGGAGCCGCCCTTGCCGCCACCGATGGGCAGGCCGGTCAGGGAGTTCTTGAAGATCTGCTCGAAACCGAGGAACTTGACGATCGACAGGTTCACCGACGGGTGGAAACGCAGTCCGCCCTTGTACGGGCCGAGGGCCGAGTTGAACTCGACACGGAAACCGCGGTTGATCTGGACGTCTCCGTTGGCGTCGGTCCACGGGACGCGGAAGATGATCTGGCGTTCCGGCTCGCACAGACGAGTCAGGACGTCGACGTACTCGGGGTGCTTGGCGACGACGGGGCTCAACGAGTCGAAGACTTCGCGAACGGCCTGCTGGAACTCGGGTTCGCCGGGGTTGCGGCGGTTGACGACGTCGTAGATGTCGTGGAGCTGGGGGGCCCAGTCACTCATTTGGGGTGGTATCACTCTCTACTCGAATGAGAGCGACCCGCGGCATGCTTCGAAGGTCGCTCGGCCACGGCGATCCTCTGCGTGCGTGTGCGCCATTGAACACGTACTCGACCTACCGGACTATTCCGGGCGTCACTGTATCGGTGTGTAACGATCTCGTGAAACCTCGACCCTGTTTTTGTGCGATGTGACACGTCGGCGACACAGGACCGTCATTCGGCAGAAATGTGGTGTGTGGTGCGAGGGAATCCGCCGCCTGCCGCCGTTATCGCGTTACCGTGGGACACGAGCCAGCTCCTCGCCTGCTTCCGGAGGTGTGTTGTGACCGACCCGATCACCGAGAACATCAGCGGATTCGACGAGTCCGCGTTCGACGCCGAGCTCGACGGGCGGTGGCGCGACTTCCGTATCCGACTGGCCGACTACCTCTCCGACCTCACCCGCGGGTACCCGTTCAGCGTGTACGACGCCGTCGCCAATTGGTCGGGGATGACAGCTGAGATCCAGGCGGCCTACATCGGCGACGACGGGCTGGCCCTGATGGTGGACGTCGCACAGCTGGCGGCCGGTGAGCGTGAACGCGCAGGCCGGGTGACGATGCTGCGCGATCACGGGTGGGTGTTGGCCGACGACGCGCTGGTGCTCGAAGTCGAGCGACGGCACGTCGACGAGGCCGCTCTCGCCGCCGAGTACGCACTGCGTGAGGTCTGGGGAGTCCCGGACCCGGCCTACCTGCTCGGCGACGAGAACAACATGTGGCGCGAGTTCACGTAGATCAGATCAACTCGCGGGGTCTGAATCAGCTGACGGCGCCTGCGGGCTCGGCCGTGGCTGCGGAGCGGTGCGACAACGCGAGGGCGGCGGCCACCACGGCGGCGCCGAGGCCCAGAACGCCGAGCACGACTGCCGGAATCCACAGGTCGCCGTCCAGCGTGGACACCGCACCGAGAATCACGGCGACCAGGAGTGACAGCGCGGCCACCACACCGAGTCCGACCGACGCGAGTGCGGCGCGACGTCCGAGGTCCGCCCCGATGAACCCGGCCGGGCGCTCGTCGGCGTACTCGCGTCGCCACACCTGGATGTAGGCGATCGCGCCGACATGCTCCCAGCCCCTCTCCTCGCGGGCGGTGAAGTAGTGGCCCGGCGCAGGCGTCTCGCGGCGCTCGAGCGCGTAGCGGTAGCGCCGCGGCTCAGACTTCGTGAACGTCATGCGCAGGGGACTCGTCGCGGTGACGCGATCGAGCACCTGGCCGGCGGCGGCGCGATTCTCCAACCACAGCTCGAGATCGTCGGGCGACGGATGGCGGACGGGGACGAGCCAGGACGATGTGGTTGTCGCACTCATTTCGATGGCCTCCATGACGACGGGCGGGTCTATGCCATCGACGTTCGTCCTTGCCATCGAACGACGTCAAGGTATTTGAGACGGACATCACGAGTCGTCTCAAACACCTTGTCGCCGTGCTTGCCGAACGCTACTCGGCGGGGACCTCCGTGCTCTCCGACGTCGCCGTCGTCAGGGTCTGCCACGAGGCGCTCGTCACCGACAGCGACTCGGTGGAGCCGACCGGCGTGACGCGCCAGACCCGATCACTCGACGACGAGACCGCCGAGGTCACCGCCGACTGCTCGAGGTCAGCGGCGGAGAACTCGCGGTCGACGGAGTCCGTGCAGGTCGCGACGACCGTCGACGAGTCGAAACTCGACGGCAGGGTGCATGTGACGCTGACTCCGTCCGAGTCGAACGTGAACGAGCCGACGGCGTCGCCCGAGGAGGAGCCGAAGTCCGTCGGAGTGGCAGTCCCCGCCGTCTCGGTGCTCGACGTCTCGGTGCTCGG
>JASLJL010000348.1 GCA_030152405.1 Gordonia sp. (in: high G+C Gram-positive bacteria)
TCACACGTACGTCAACCGCCTCGAGACCGGTCACGCCATGCTCGACGCGGCGCGCGCGGCGCTCAAGGTGGCGAAGGCGCCGAAGAATGCGCCGGTCGCCTTCAGCGGCTACTCGCAGGGTGGCGGCGCCTCCGCGTCCGCGGCAGAACTCGCGTCGACGTACGCGTCGGACCTCAACGTGAAGGCCTCGTACGCGGGTGCCCCGCCCGCCGACCTGTCGAAGGTCATCACCAAGATCGACGGCACCTTCATCGCGGGGGCGATCGGCTACGCCATCAACGGACTCGCCGCCCGCTACCCGGCGCTCGATCCGATCCTGAAGAAGGAGACCAACGCCCACGGCAAGCGCGTGCTGCACGATGTCGCCACGCAGTGCATCGGCGACACCGGTCTGTCGTTCGGTTTCCAGCGCTCGAACCAGTGGACGCGCACCGGCGAATCGCTCGCGTCGGTGATCAAGCGCTACCCGGCGATCACCGCGATGCTCGACGACCAGCGCATCGGCCGGCTCAAGCCGAACGCCCCGGTTCTGATCTCGACGGGCATCAACGACGACGTCATCCCGACCGGTCAGGTAACCCAGCTCTACCGTGACTGGCGCGCCCTCGGCGCCGACGTGAAGCTCGAGCGCGATTACACCCCGCCGATCTTCCCCGGGCTCGTCGTCAACCACGCGCTGCCGATGCTGTTCAAGCTCCTGCCCGGCTCGACCTTCATCCTCAACGCGTTCAATCGCTGAGCGTCCCGAAGATCGGTCTGTTCATCGAGACTCGGCGGCATAGTGCCGTCGGACGTCGATGAACAGACCGATCATTGTTCTTGTCGTCGGCGCCGCGCCGCTCGTGCCCGATTCAGCGTCATCATGACGTGAACCCGTGACTCGGGCACACCAGACATGATCAACTGATCGAATGAAGCGTTGCATGAGGTTCTCGTCGCTGGTGGCGGCCATGGCACTCTGTCTCGGGGCCGTCGGCGCGACGGCCCAGGCCGCACCCGACGCCGGACGTCCGCCGGGCGTCGCGACCGATTGGACGTCGCTCATGCACGGTGACGCGGCGTCCACCGACAGCACCGGCCTCCCCGGCCCGGGGCGTGGTGGGCACCTCGCCGCGTCCAGCGTTCCGGGCGGAGTGTGCGCGGCGACGTTCGTCGGCACAGACGGTTACCCGGTCTCGCTGTGCACCGCCTACGTCGCGGGGACTCCGCCGCAGTTCGCGACTCCGGTCGTGACGCTGTTCCACCCGAAGACCGCGCAGGTGCTCGCGAAGCTCCCGCTCGCCAAGGGCGGACTGCTCGGCGGCGTCTACGGGTACCTTGACGAGCGCAATCGTGTGGTCGTGGCCGACGGGACTGGCGCGATCCTGCACGTGGGCCACCACCGCACGTCGAAGGGGTGGCGTCTGACCGTCGACCGCCGCGTCGACGTGTCCAAGGAGTTGCGGGGCGACGGGGTCACCGGCTTGGCTCCCGACTTCGACGGGCGGGTCTGGTTCGCTTCGACCCACGGCGTGATCGGCACCGTCGATCGCTCGGGTCGCGTCGGCGCGACCCGCCTGCCCAAGGGGGAGGCCCTCGGCAACGGTCTGAGTGTTCGACGCAGCGGCGCCTCGATCCTCACCACCCACGCGCTGTACGAGATGCGGGCGGGCGCCGACGGCGTTCCCCGGACGGTGTGGCGCCGCGCGTACGACCGCGGGGAGGCCCGCCGCCCGGGCCAGCTGACCTGGGGTTCGGGAACCACTCCCACCTACTTCGGGCCGGGCGGAGACGGGTGGGTCGCCATCGTCGACAACGCCCGGGTCCCCAGGCTGTGGGTCCTCGACAGCGACACCGGAGCGCCGGTCTGTTCGCTGCGGGCGTTCACGTCGAGCCCGCAGGGCACCGAGAACTCGCCGATGGCGTGGGGAGACAGTCTCGTCATACCGAGCACCTACGGCTTCGCCTACCCGCCGATGGCGGTCACCGGCGCCAGCAAGCCGGGCGCCGCGCCGTTCCGCGGAGGCATGACCCGGATCGACGTCGTTGGCGGGAGGTGCACACGGGTCTGGGAGACGCGCACCGATCGGATGGCCACCCTGCCCCGACTCTCTCGCGCCGACGGTCTGATCCACGGCCTCGCCTACGGCCCGTATCACGGAGGCCCGCAACAACTGGGACCCGTCGACTACGTCGGCATCAGCTTCGCGACCGGCAAGCGGATCGTCACCCGCACGGTGGGCGACGCCCCGATCGACGAGCCGATGCAGTTGACCGGCATGATCGGCCCCGGCGGAGTCCTGTGGCAGGGCACGGTCACCAGGATGCTGAAGATCAAATCCTGACCGACAGCGTGAGACGATCGACGTATGACACTGCCCGACGGTGACGACGATCGTTCCTCGAAGCACGCCGACCCGGATCGCATTCCGACCCAGGCGGAACTCGACGCCGAGGACATGGCCGAGATCGCTCGCAAGTCCATGGACGCCGATCAGCGTGACAGGTACCCGTCGCGGCCGTCCGACCCCGGTGAGCCGCCGACGGCGCTGACGCGCGATGCGCGAGTGGCCTGGCTGATCGCGGGTGCGGCGTGCCTGGTGTGGGTGGT
>JASLJL010000417.1 GCA_030152405.1 Gordonia sp. (in: high G+C Gram-positive bacteria)
CCCGAACAGCAGCGTGAGCTGTACGACTGGCTGGTGGCCCACGGTGACCGTGTCCTCACCGGCGACTCGTTCTTCCACCTCTCGGCCTTCGCCGGCTCGGGTGGCAGCGGGCTGCCCGGCCTGAACCTGTGCGGCGCCGGCCGCGTGGTGTGTCTGATCGACCCGATCGGCGACGTGTACGCGTGCCCGTTCGCGATCCACGAGAACTTCCTCGCGGGCAACATCACCACCGACGGCGGTTTCCAGGAGATCTGGCAGCGCAGCGATCTGTTCACCGAGCTCCGGGAGCCGCAGAACGCCGGCGCGTGCACCAAGTGCCAGCACTTCGACGCGTGCCGCGGCGGTTGCATGGCCGCCAAGTTCTTCACCGGACTTCCGCTCGACGGTCCCGACCCGGAATGCGTCCAGGGCTTCGGTGAAGAGCTCCTCGCCGGGGAACGCTCCAAGCCGACCGCCAACAAGGACCATTCGCGCGGCGTGCCGCTCACCCTCATGACCCGTCCTCCGTCGCGCGACTGCGACGAGAATCCCCTCGCCGGTTTCGCTCCGACGGCGGCCACCGGCTGCTCGTCGACCTCCGGCTGCTGCTGACCTCCGGCTTCACGAATAGGAACACCACACATGTCGAAGTTCTCCGAACTGATGGAGAAGAACCCCTGGCGTCGGAACCCCTGGTTCGAGACCGTCGGGGAGGCGCAGCGCCGCGCGCAGAAGCGGCTGCCGAAGACCGTGTACTCGTCGCTCGTGGCGGGGACCCAGGCTGGGATCACCCTGACCGACAACGTCGAGGCGTTCACCGAACTCGGCTTCGCGCCGCACGTCGTCGGTGTCACTCCTGAGCGGAATCTGTCCACCACCGTGATGGGTCAGGAACTGCCGTTCCCGGTGATGATCAGCCCGACCGGCGTCCAGGCCGTCAATCCCGACGGGGAGGTGGCCGTCGCTCGCGCCGCCGCCAACCGCGGCACCGCGATGGGGCTGTCGAGCTTCGCGTCGAAGCCCGTCGAAGAGGTCACCGCCGTCAACGACAAGGTGTTCTTTCAGATCTACTGGCTCGGCAGTAAGGAAGACATCCTCGCTCGAGCCAACCGCGCCCGCGAAGCCGGTTGCAAGGGTCTGATCGTCACCACCGACTGGGTGTTCAACGTGGGTCGCGACTGGGGCAGCCCGGAGATCCCCGAGCAGGTCGACCTGCGCGCCGTCGCGAAGCTCGCGCCCGAGATGGTGACCAAGCCGAGTTACGCGTTGAGCTGGTTCCGCGACGGCAAGCTGATCATCCCGGATCTGTCCGCCCCGAACATCGCGCACCGCGGCGAGCCCGGCCCGACGTTCTTCGACGTGTACGGCACGTGGATGAACACACCCCCGCCCACCTGGGAAGACCTGCAGTGGCTGCGTGAGCAGTGGGGTGGCGAGTTCATGGTCAAGGGCATCACCCGCATCGACGACGCGAAGCGGGCCCGCGACATCGGGGCCACCGCGATCTCGGTGTCGAACCACGGCGGAAACAACCTCGACGGCACACCGGCAACGATTCGCGTGCTGGGGCCGATCGCCGACGAGGTGGGCGCCGATCTCGACGTGCTGCTCGACGGCGGCATCCGCCGCGGCAGCGACGTCACGAAGGCCCTCGCCCTCGGCGCGAAGGCCGTCATGATCGGCCGCGCCTACCTGTGGGGTCTGGCGGCCAACGGTCAGACCGGCGTCGAGAACGTCCTCGACCTGCTCCGCATGGGCGTCGACTCGTCGCTGATGGGACTCGGCAAGTCGGACGTCGCGGACCTCTCCCGCGACGACTTGATCATCCCGGAGGGCTTCGAGCGGACCTTCGGCGCCTGACGCCGACACGCCCCGAATTCGTTTCAGGTGCAGATCGTGACCCGTATGCGGTCACGATCTGCACCTGAACTCGTTCAGGCCCGGATTCGCTAAGTAGAACGTGTTACAGTTCGGCGATTCGTACGTGTTTCAGGAAGGTGTGACGGTTATGGGGCTTCTCGACGGCCAGGTCGTGTACATCACGGGTATCGCCCGTGGTCAGGGGCGTAATCACGCCCTCCGATTCGCGAAGGAGGGGGCGGCCGTCATCGGCATGGACATCGCCGACCGAGTCGCCGACCACACGACCTACCCGCCGGCGACGGCCGACGATCTCGCTGAGACCATCAGCCTCGTCGAGGCCGCCGGAGGCCAGATCCTCGCCCGCCAGGGCGACACCAGAGACCTCGAGTTCCAGCAGCGGCTGATCGCCGACGGCGTCGAGCGGTTCGGCCGCCTCGATCACGTCGTCGCCAACGCGGGCATCCTCACGTGGGGACTCACCTGGGAGATGACCGAAGAGCAGTTCACCGACAGCATCGACGTGAACCTGGTGGGCACCTGGAAGACGCTCAAGGCATCGATTCCCGCGATGATCGACGCGGGCAACGGCGGCAGCATCGTGATCATCTCCTCGTGCGCGGGCATCAAGGCGATGCCGGCGCAGGCCGGCTACTCGTCGTCGAAGTTCGGTCTCCGCGGACTCGCGCAGACTGCGGCCAAGGAGTTGGGCGAGCAGAAGATCCGCGTGAACAGCGTGCACCCGTACGCCGTGCACACTCCGATGGGTCTGGAAGACCCGTCGGCCTTCGCGGCCTTCGAGAAGTGGGGTCGCCATTTCCCGTCGATGATGGACCACTACCCGGTCGCCAGCGTCGACGATCTCAGCGACGCCGTGCTGTACCTGTCGACGGCGGCCGCCGTCACCGGCGCCGAGTTCCAGATCGACATGGGAGCGACGAAGGTCTGACGGCCTCTCGACTCCGCTCGAGGAGCGGCGGGTTCAACCGCCCGTCGAGCGGAGTCGAGACGTCAGTCCTGCCAGAGCGACGCGGGGTCGGTCGCAGTGCGCGTGGGACCGGTGGGAGTCTGGGTCTGCGAGCGCGAGAAGCGCGGAGCCACCTGAGCCTGCATCACGCCGTCGATCTCGACCAGCGATCCGCGAGCCGCGAGGTGCGGATCGTTCGGCGCCTCGAGGAAGTCGAGGATCGGCGACGTGCACGCGTCGGTGCCGTCGAAGATCTCGGCCCACTCGTCGCGGGTCTTGGTCTTGAACCGGTCGATGAAGATCTGCTTCAGCTCGCCCCACTTGGGCTGATCGAGCTGGTGGGGGAGCGAGTCGGCGTCGAGTTCGAGCAGGCGGATCAGCTCGGCGTAGAACTGCGGCTCGATCGCGCCGACGGCCATCCACTTGCCGTCCGAGGTCTCGTACACCTCGTAGAACGGCGCGCCCGTGTCGAGGAGGTTCACGCCGCGGCGGTCCTGCCACAGTCCGGTGCCGCGGAACGCCCACATCATCTGACCGAGGACCGAGGCGCCGTCGACCATCGCGGCGTCGATCACGTCGCCCTTCCCCGACACACTGCGCTCGACCAGGGCGGCGAGGATGCCGACCACGAGGAACATCGAGCCGCCGCCGAAGTCGCCGACGAAGTTCAGCGGAGGCGTCGGCTTCTCGTCCGGGCGTCCGATGGCGTGCAGCATGCCGGTCAGCGAGATGTAGTTCATGTCGTGGCCCGCGAGGTTCGCCCGCGGTCCGTCCTGGCCCCAACCGGTCATACGGCCGTAGACGAGCGCCTCGTTCACCTTGGCCAGGTCGTCGGGCCCGAATCCGAGACGTTCCATGACGCCGGGGCGGAAGCCCTCGATCACGACGTCGGCCTTGGCCACGAGGTTGAGGATTGTCTCCCGGTCGGACGGATTCTTGAGATTGGCCTCGACCACTCGGCGGCCTCGCAGGAGCGCGTCGGCGTTGCGGTTCGGATCGGGCAGTTCGCCGGGGCGCTGGACGCGGACCACGTCGGCGCCGAGATCGGCGAGCAGCATGGCGGCGTGCGGGCCGGGGCCGATGCCGGCGAACTCGATGACGCGGATGCCTGCGAGCGGGCCCGATCGGCCCGACGGCGCGCGGTTCGTCGTAAGGGTCATGAAGTGCCTCCGATGAAGTGTGGTGAGTGTTCCGTATCACCTGGTTTCACTCAGCATTACACACGCCGCATAAGTGGACTTGTTCGGGCGTGAGTCACGGATTTTCGTCGGATCGGGTGCTGACTCAACGCGCCCGCGTCGGTAGGGTTGTCCGAATGACGCCTGCGCTCGAGTTGGGTTCTCGGACGTGGCCCGACATGGTCGACAGGGAACTGACGATCGTCGTGCCCGTCGGGGCCGTCGAACAGCACGGACCGCATCTTCCGCTGGACACCGACGGCCGGATCGCCTCGGAGCTCGCGAACAGAGCGGTCGCTCTCGCGACCGATTCGGTGGACGCCCTGGTGGCCCCCGCGGTGGCATACGGCGCGTCGGGCGAGCATGAGGGATTCCCCGGGACCGTGTCGATCGGTGCGGAGGTGATGGAGCGACTCATCGTCGAATACGGCCGCAGCGCAGGTCGGTGGGCGACGCGAATGGTGTTCGTCAACGGGCACGGCGGAAACGCTCGTCCGCTCGCGGCAGCCGTCCGACTGCTCCGCTACGAAGGCCGCGACGCCGCCTGGTGGCCGTGTGCGTTCCGCG
>JASLJL010000446.1 GCA_030152405.1 Gordonia sp. (in: high G+C Gram-positive bacteria)
GGCGAAGGCTTCGAAGACCAGGCGCACGGTCTGCTGACCGACGCCGACGCGCGCAAGCGGGCGAAGCTGTGACGCTGCGCGAGCACGAGACGAGGGAAGTGTAGATGGACACCGCATATGTGAACGAAGACCTGGCGCGGCTCTCCGACTGGTTCTACGCGACGGCGATCACGGTGTACGCGGTCGCGATGGTGCTGTTCCTCGCGTCGCTCGCATCGGCGCGGTACGCCAAGATCTCCTCGAGCGAGGAGCGTGAACTCGTCACCGCGGGCGGCGGCTCCGACGACCGCGTGCCCGGTCGCGTCGCAGGCCCGGCGCCGCGCCGTGCCGCGGGTGAGCGTCTCGGCGCGATGGCCTACCCGGTCGTCTGGGTCGGCGTCCTCGCTCATCTGGCGTCCATCGTGCTGCGCGGCATCGCCACCGAGCGCGCACCGTGGGGCAACATGTACGAGTTCATCTCGTTGACGATGTTCGCGTGCGTCGCGGCCGGTGTGGTCGCGCTCCGTCGGCCGGAGCAGCGGGCGCTCCTGAGCTTCGTGCTGATCCCGGTGACACTGCTGCTCTTCATCGGCGGAAAGTTCCTGTACACGCAACCGGCGCCGGTCGTCCCCGCGCTGAAGTCGTACTGGCTCGCCATCCACGTCTCGATCATCTCGATCGCGTCCGGAGTTCTGCTCGTGTCCGGCGTCGCGAGCGTCCTCTATCTCGTCAAGCAACGATGGGGCGGTGACGCCGACGAGTCGGCCACCGGATTCTCCGGCGGCGTCAACCGTCTCCTCGGGCACCTGCCGTCGACCGATTCGCTGGACCGCCTCGCCTACAAGTGCGTGGTCGTCGGCTTCCCGCTGTTCGGGCTGGGCATCATCTGCGGCGCCATCTGGGCGGAGGCCGCATGGGGACGTTTCTGGGGCTGGGACCCCAAGGAGAGCGTCTCGTTCATCGCCTGGGTGATCTACGCCGCGTACCTGCACGCGCGCGCCACGGCGGGGTGGCGCAAGTCGGCCGCATGGGTGAACGTCGCGGGCTTCGTCGCGCTGCTGTTCAATCTCTTCGCGATCAACCTCGTGGTGTCCGGACTGCACTCCTACGCCGGACTCTGAAATAACTTCGGCACTCGCTGCAGCGCATAGCGCGGCGGCGAGTGCCGAAGTTGTTCGCGGGGGAAGTCAGTCGCGGTTCAGGAGCGCCACGACGTCGGCCTCGCGGAAGCGACGGTGGCCGCCCGGCGTGCGGATCGACTTGAGGACGCCGGACGAGGCCCAGCGGGCGACGGTCTTGGGATTCACATTGAACATGGCGGCGACCTGGCCCGGGGTCAGATTGTGCTGTGCGGCGAGTGCCGGCGTGATCAGCTCTGGAGTCTGCTCGTCGTGCTCTGCGATTGCGGTCATCGGACCCTCCTGAATTCATGTGGGACGTCGACGCCGGTTTGCGTCGCCATCTTCTCGATCCCCGTCCTGAGTCCACTAGTACACGCTGCTGGGCCGGTTGCTCGAACAGTCAGGTGTAGGTAAAGAGACCGTAATGTCCGATGAGTGGGCTTGGCGGAGGTTTCCTCGCACGTCAGGGGCCGTATTCTGGAAGGCATGAGTGAAGATCTCTCCGGCCGGACCGGATCACACGGTGATGAGAAGCCCGCGACGATGGGCACGCTGATCACCGCGATCGCCCTGTACACCGCCGCTCGACTGGCGCTGGTCGTCGTGATCGCGGCGCTGATCTTCTTCGTCGGCAGGCTCGTCGACGTCCAGGTCCCGCTCGTGGTGGCCGCGGTGTTCGGCGTCCTGATCGCGCTGCCGGTCGGCATGGTCGCCTTCAAATCCCTCCGACTTCGGGTCAACGACCAGATCGCACGCATCGACGCCGCGCGCAGCGCACGCCACGACGAGCTGCAGTCGCGCCTGCGGGGCGACGAGAAGTGACGCTGACGCGGATCGTCGAGCACACGTCCGACCGGACGTGGACGGCGGAGGCCGTGCGCCGGATCGGCGCCGACGCTCTGCGCAGTGCGGACACCCATCTCCTCAAAGTCGATCTGCCCGCCTGGTCGCGGACCGCGGAGGGCGGAATCGACTTCTACCTCAAGGACGAGTCCACGCATCCGACGGGTTCGTTGAAGCACCGGCTGGCGAGGTCGTTGTTCCTGTACGCCCTCTGCAACGGCTGGATCGGCCCCGACACCACGGTGATCGAGGCGTCGTCGGGATCCACGGCGGTCTCCGAGGCGTACTTCGCCAAGCTCATCGGGGTGCCGTTCGTGGCCGTCATGGTTCGCGGAACGTCTCCGCGCAAGACTCAGCTGATCGAGGCGCAGGGCGGGACGTGTCACTTCGTCGATTCGCCGACCGAGATCTACTCGGTCGCACAACGTCTCGAGGCTGAGCTCGGCGGGCACTTCATCGACCAGTTCACGATGGCCGAGCGGGCCACCGACTGGCGAGGCAACAACAACATCGCGGAGTCGGTGTTCGCGCAGATGGCGGGCGAACCGCATCCGGTTCCGGAGTGGATCGTCGTCGGCGCCGGCACCGGCGGCACGTCGGCAACCTTCGGGCGCTACCTGCGCTACCAGCAGCATCACACGCGGCTGGCGGTCGTCGACGTGGAGAACTCCGTCTTCCTGCCCGCATACGAGGCGGGCGACGGCTCGATCACCTCGGCGGGCGCCTCGCGGATCGAGGGCATCGGACGGCCGCGGGTGGAGCCGTCGTTCGTGTCACAGGTGATCGACCGGATGATCGGAGTGCCCGATGCGGCGTCCGTCGCCGCCGCGCGCTTCCTCAGCGAACGGCTCGGGAGGCGAGTCGGCGGATCCACCGGAACCAACTTCTGGGGTGCGTGCGCGCTCATGGCCGGAATGGCCGAATCGGGCCGCGCGGGCAGCGTGGTGTCGCTGCTGTGCGACAGCGGTGACCGTTACGATCACACCTACTACAACGACGAGTGGGTGACCGAGCAGAAGCTCGACCTCGGACCGCCGACCGCCGTGCTCGCCGAGTACTTCGCCACGGGAGTCTGGAACTCCTGAAGGAGCCGCCATGCCCGTCGTCGAGGCCGTCGATCTCGTCCGTGAGTACCGCATGGGAACGGAGACCGTCCGCGCGCTCGACGGGGCGTCGCTGACCCTCGACGGCGGTCGCTTCGTGTCCGTCGTCGGACCGTCCGGAGCGGGCAAGTCGACGCTGCTGCACATCATCGGCGCCCTCGACACCCCGACGTCCGGATCCATCCGGGTGGACGGCGTCGACCTGACGTCGCTGTCGGACGACGCCGCGTCGGAGTTCCGGCGTCACCGCGTGGGCTTCATCTTCCAGTTCTTCAACCTCGTCCCCACCCTGTCGGCGTGGGAGAACGTGGCGCTCCCGATGCTGCTCGACTCGCGTTCGCTGGCGAAGGCGAAACCCCGCGCCGTCGAGCTGATGGAGCGGGTCGGATTGGGGCATCGCATCGATCATCGGCCGTCGGAGCTGTCGGGAGGTCAGATGCAGCGTGTCGCGATCGCCCGCTCCCTGATCATGGAGCCCACGGTCGTGTTGGCCGACGAGCCCACCGGCAACCTCGACTCGCACACCGGCGCCGACGTGTTGGCGTTGCTGGCCGACGTCGCGCATGAGAATCCCGACCGGCTGGTCCTGATGGTGACGCACGACGCGGCCGCCGCAGGCGTGTGCGATCAGGTGGTCACCGTCAGCGACGGTCGCGTCGTCGACGGAGTCGGGCTGTCGTGATGCGCGGACTGGTCGCGGGTCTCACACGGATCCGGGTCCTGGGGCTGCGAGAGCTGACGTCTCACCGACTGCGGGTCGTCACGTCGCTGATCGTGGTGACGGTGTCGTCGGCGCTGCTCGTCGCCGTGCTGTCGGTGTACGGATCGTTGACGGCGTCGGTGCGGGACTTCAACGCGGCGATCTCCGGGACCGCGACTCTGGAGGTCGCGGCGATCGCGGACTCCGGTGTTCCGAGCGAGATGGCGAGTGAACTCCGCGACCGGGTCGAGTCGGCCGACGAGGTGGTGCCGATCGTGCGCGGGTCGATCGTCGTCGACGGTCGCGCGACCGTGCTCCTCGGATCGGACTATCGGGCGGCGTCGCTGTCGCCGCAGCTCGGAGCCGCTGCGGAGTCGGACGGCTCGGGGTTGACTCCGGACGATTTGGCCGACGGGATCGTCGTCGGCCCGGCGGTGGGCTTGGTGAAGGGACAGCGGATCGACGTCGGCGGCGAGCCGCTGACCGTCGTCAAAGTGCTGGGTGACGAGGCGTCGTCGCTCAACGGCGGGCGATTCGTGTTCGCGTACCTTCCGCTGGCCGAACGGCTCGCCGGGCTGTCCGGCGCCGTCGACTCGCTGCTGATAGTCCCGAAGGACGGAGTCGACCCCGCCGAGTTGCGGGCGTCGGTGGAACGTGTG
>JASLJL010000451.1 GCA_030152405.1 Gordonia sp. (in: high G+C Gram-positive bacteria)
CGGCGGGGCCTCGCCGAAGTGGTCGGGGTCGCCGGTGCCGTACCAGGCGACGAGGACGGCGCCCACGACGGCGCCGACGAAGCCCACGACGGCGAGCCAGCCGAGACCTGCTCGTGCGGTGTCGCCGAGGAAGGTGACTCCGATGAGGCTGGGGCCTGCGGTCTCCCCGACGACGAGCAGGGCGGTGACGCCGTTGACCGCGCCCACCTGCAGGGCGACGGTCTGGACGTAGAAGCCGACTGCGCCCGCGACGGCGATCGACCAGGCGGCGGGGTCGGTCAGGATCGTGACCACGTTGAACGGCTCGAGACCGTCGAGTACGCGTACGGCGATTGCGATGATGCCGAAGAGCAGGCCGGACGCGGCGCCGCCGACGATCGCCGCGTACTTGCCGAGCGTGTACACCCCGATCAGTGCGACCGCGGCGAAGGCGAACGTCGCGATCAGCAGACCCCAGTGGAACGTAGACGAGGCCTCGTCGTGCGCGTGCGGCGACGACGACACGCCGAGCATGAAGAGCGACAGCACGACGAGCCAGATCGCGACCCAGTCACGCGTGTGCAGAGTGATGTTCAGAAGCAGAGTGCCGAGGAGCGCGGTGACGACGAGGTTCGCCGCGACGATCGACTGTGCCAGGAACAGCGGCAGGAAGCGTGCGGCGAGTGCGCCGCCGCCGAAGCCCACGATGACCATCAGGGTGCCGAGAATGAACGCCGGGTCGGCGATCGTCGACATCGTCGACGAGACCGACGGGGCGGCGCCGCCTTCCTCAAGAGGATGGACGTCGGACTTGCCGTCGTCGCGCATCTCGTGGGCGACGCGTCGTGCGCCGAGTGCACGCAGCACGGTCGACACGCCGTACGCGACTGCCGCCATGGCCGCCGCGATGACTCCGATAGCGAACAACTGAAGAATTCCCCAATCTCACCGCGGGAGTGACGATCCCGCTGTTGATCGATTGCCCACGCTACACGGGGGTCACAGGGCTGTGTCTACTCTGTATCTGTGGCCTCTGGTACTAGCAGACATGTCCTGATCACCTTCGCGCGGTCTTTTCTGACGCTCAACCTCGCGAGACTGATGGCGGCCGCAGGCCACCGCGTGACCGTGGTCGACAGCCTCGCAGTCGGTGTCAGCAGGTACTCCAACGCTGTCAGCGGCTTCCACAAGGTGAGTCCGCCGAAGTTCAAGCCGCAGGAGTACTGCCGCGAGCTGGCGGCCATCGTCGAACGTGAGAAGGTCGACATCGTCATCCCGATTCACGAGGAGACCGACATCCTCGCGATGATGTCGGGGCTGTTCCCGGACTCGTGCGAGCTGTTTCTCTCGCCGTTCGAGATCGAGGACATGCTTCACAACAAGCTGTCGTACCAGCAGGCACTCACCGACCGCGGCTTCGAGACCCTGAAGTTCATGGAGATCGCCGGGCCGGACGACGTCGAGAAGCTCGACTTCGCCACTCCTTTCGCGATCAAGCAGGCGTACTCGCGCGGATCTCAGACGATCTACAAGGCCTACCCGGGTGACGATCTGAGTTACCTGGACTTCGATCCGACGAATCCGTGGATCGCACAGGAGTGGCTCGAAGGCGATCGGTATTGCACGTACTCGGTGTGCCGAGATGGCGAGGTCTTCGCGCACGCGACGTATCCGGTCGACTACGCGATCGACGGCAAGTCGTGCCTGACGTTCGAGCACGTCGACCACGAGGGGATCCTCGAGTGGACTCGCGAACTCGTGAAGTCGGTCAACTTCACCGGTCACATGGGTCTGGACTTCATCGACCATCCCGAACGCGGGCTGTACACCATCGAGTGCAATCCGCGCGGGACCAGCGGGATCATGATGTTCACTCGGGATCAGCGCGTCGATCGCGCGTTCTTCGGCGAGAACACCGAACTGATCACCCCGCCGCTCGGCCGGTCGACGATGATCGGTGCCGGGATGCTCCTGTTCGGCTGGAAGAAGAGCTCGTACCCCGACAACACGTTCAAGAAGTTCCGGGCCAAGATGCGTGAGTCGAAGGACGTCATCATCGATCCGCTCGATCCGAAGCCCGCGGCGATGATGCCGCTGGCGTATGCGGGGATCATGCGTCAGGCGCGCAAGTACGGCGTCGGCATCGACGGCGGATTCATGCACGACCACGAGTGGGACGGCCGCCCGGTTTAGCCGAACCCCGAGCGACGCTCCGGGGCTCCGAGTGGAGCCCACGGGGATCATGCCGCCGGGTGGGCTCGGTGGGTTCGAGGAACCGGGGTGTCGGTCGTGGCCGATGAACACGACAATGTTCCTAGCGATGAAGGGGCTGAATCCGGCGGTCAACAGGTGCCGGGGCACTGCCCCGGCGGGCGCCGCTGCGAGTCTCCCGCGGCTCGCACTCTCCCCCGAGGAACGAGCAGTCTGTGACGGGTCGCCTGACTGCAGCGCGCTATCGACTTGTCAAAGAACCTTCGGCCCCGGTGTCATCCGGGAACTGCGTTCATGATATAGGTCACCTCTGACAAAAACGTATGTTCGACTACTGAGGCGTTTGAGTGAGGCTCGTGTCTCGACTCCGATAGAGAGCCGCACCGTACGAACGGGGAGATCAGAGCGTCGCGCAGAAATCCGCGACGTGCGATGCGGCGCGATGCTGGGCGTCGAGCATCAAACCGCCGTGGCCCTCGCCTTCGATGAGAATCCAGCGAGAGTTCGGGATGTGCGCGGC
>JASLJL010000476.1 GCA_030152405.1 Gordonia sp. (in: high G+C Gram-positive bacteria)
TTTCGGGCGCGAATCGGGCGCATCGTTTGCGCCATGAAGATCACCATCACCTCCCGAATCGAGGGATCGCGCATCGTCGCCGATCCCGACCCGCTCCTCTCCGCGATCCCGGCCGTGCTCGGGTTCGTGCCCGAACGGTCGATCATCCTGATGTGCTTCGACGCCGGATGCCGGGTCACCGCGACCATGCGGCACGACCTCCACTGGACCAAGGGCGGCCGGACACCCGCCGAACTCAAGAAGCTGTTCGCGCGTCTGGATCGGCTCGGGGCGTCCTACGGCACGACCGACGTCGTCGCGATAGCGGTGGACGACCGCCGTCGAACCGAGGATCCCGCATTCGTGCACCTGTTCCGCGACCTGCATCGCGCGCTCGACAGGGTCGGCGGCGTGACGGCCGCCTTCGCCGTGAGCGACATGTCGACCGGTGCGCGGTGGCGGACCGTGCGCTGGTCGGGATCGCCGTTCGCGATGTTCCCGATCGAGCCGGCTGCGACCGGCGTCCTCAGCGACCCGCAGTGCTCACCGGTGGCGCTGGAGAAGGCGGTTCAGCACGGTCGTGGAATCCTGCATCGCCGGGCGGAGATGGACACCATCCTGCAGCCGGGTGCCCATTGCGACGACGCCCCCGACTGCGGTGCGGCCGCCGGACCGCCCCAAGCGCCCTCGGCGGGCGACGACGCGGCCCGGCTGGCGCTGATGTACGACGCGATTCTGGCCCGCTCGTGCGGAGACACCACGATGCCGTGCGCGACCGTCGTCGCGCTCGCCGACGCGCTCGGATCGGTCCACGTCCGCGACGCGCTGCTGGGGCTGTGCCTCACGGTGCATCGCGAGGCGGCGGAGGACCTCTGGACCGACCTGACCCGACGACTGTCCGGCACTCCGCGTGCAGCGGCGGCCACGCTGCTCGGTTACCTCCACTACATGGAGGGATCGGGTGCCATGGCGTCCGTCGCCTTCGAGGTGGCGCACGCCGCCGACTCCTCGTACGGCCTGGCCAACCTGCTCGACACCGCGTTGCTCAACGGGATGCGGCCGCGCGATCTGGACGGCCTCGCGGATCTGTCGTTCGATCTCGCGCGCCGCCTCGGAGTCGAGATCCCGCCCGCCACCTTCCGGGCAGCGGGCTGAGCGTGCCGGGCGGCGCGCCGCCGGTCAGGCCGGGACGACGAAGATGGCGTGCGCCATCTCCGACGACAGGGTCAGCCCGTCGTGACCGGGTGTGCTGATGATGACGGCCCGTGGTCCGACGTTCGCGCTGATGCGGGCGTTCGGGACCACGCCGGCCTCTCGCAGGTCGGCGATCAGTTCGCCGTCCGCCTGCGCGTGTTCGGACATCCGTCGCACGATGACGGCGGATTCGCCCTCGGGAAGGTCGACGAGCCGGACGATCTTGTCGTCCTCCGTCGCCTTCATGGTGACGCCGAGCTCTTCGAGCCCCGGGATCGGGTTGCCGTACGGAGACGTCGTCGGATTGTCGAGGACGGTGAGCAGCCGGCGCTCCACGTTCTCGCTCATCACGTGCTCCCACCGGCAGGCCTCGTCGTGGACCTCTTCCCACGGCATGCCGATCACATCGACGAGCAGGCGCTCGGCGAGCCGGTGCTTGCGCATCACCGACACCGCGAGCGATCGGCCCGCGGGCGTCAGTTCGAGGTGACGATCGCCCGCGACGCGCACCAGACCGTCGCGTTCCATGCGGGCGACGGTCTGCGACACCGTCGGACCGCTCTGCTCAAGCCGCTCCGCGATGCGTGCGCGGAGCGGGATGATCCCCTCCTCCTCGAGGTCGTAGATCGTCCGCAGGTACATCTCGGTGGTGTCGACAAGATCGTTCACGGCAGCCATGGTCCTTTCGCTGAATTCTCAGGTTACCCAATGACGTTGCGCATCGCAGACTCCTCCCGGCCTCGGGTGTTGCGCCCACGCGGGGGTCACGACCCTATAGCGTTGTCGGGGTGAGCGCGGCGATCATCTGGAGCGACCATTTCCTCGACTACAAGTGGGCGTACACCCATCCCATGAGCCCGATCAGACTGGCTCTGACGATGTCTCTCGCCCGGAGTCTCGGGGTGCTCGACGACGTCGATCCCGCCGAACCGCTGCCGGTCGACGACGCGATCCTCTCGACGGTCCACACGCAGTCGTACATCGACGCCGTGCGGGCTGTCGGCTCCGGCGGCAGCGCCTCCAACAACGCGTTGCTGCAACGACTGTTCGGTCTCGGGAACGACGACAACCCGATCTTCGACTCCATGCACGAGGCGGGCTCGATGCTCGTCGGCGGCACGCTGGCCGCGGCACAGGCGATCACTTCGGGGGCGGTGACGAGAGCGGTGAACATCGGCGGAGGCATGCATCACGCGATGCCCGGCCACGCCGCCGGGTTCTGCATCTACAACGACTGCTCGATCGCCATCGAGTGGCTGCTCGAGCAGGGATACGACCGGATCGCGTACGTGGACATCGACGCGCACCACGGGGACGGTGTGCAACACCAGTTCTACGGCGATCCGCGGGTGCTCACCGTGTCCGTGCACCAGCATCCGGCGACGCTGTGGCCCGGCACCGGCTGGGCGACCGAGGTCGGGGAGGGGGACGCCGAGGGCACATCGGTGAACCTCGGCCTGATGCCGGGTGTGTCCGACCGGCTCTGGCTGCGCGCCTTCCACGCCGTCGTCCCGTCGATGATCGCGGCGTATCGGCCGCAGATCATCGTCACGCAGGCCGGCGTGGACTCGCACGTCGCCGATCCGCTGACCGACCTCGCATTGACCGTCGACGGTCAGTCGTCGGCGATGCGGGCCCTCCGAGACCTCGCGGACGAGTACTGCGAGGGCCGGTGGCTGGCTGTCGGAGGCGGCGGGTACGGAGTGATCAACGTGGTGCCGCGCGCCTGGACGCACCTGATCGGGATGGCGCTCGACCGGGACGTCGACACCGGGACGGTCATCGGCGCGGACTGGATCGAGCAGGCGCAGGCCGCTCAGGCGACCGTTCACCCCGACTACGCGCGCCCGCCCGAGGCGACGATGGGCGACGGCGGTGACGTCGACTACATCGCCTGGGACGGCGACACCGGAGCGCCGCCGCCCGACGGAGTGAGCGAGAACGCTCAGCGTCAGGTCGACAAGGCGATCCTGTCCACCCGACGCGCCGTCTTCCCCCTGCACGGACTCGACCCGGAGGATCCACGTGACTGACACCGACTACCCCCGGCACTGGGTGGCCGACGTACTCGCCTCGGACGGCGGCGTGGTGCATCTGCGGCCGATCCTCCCGTCGGACGCCGACGCCCTGGTCGAGTTCCATAACGGCTTGAGCGAGCGCACCCGATACCTGCGCTACTTCGGTCCCACGCCGACCCTGCCGCCGCGCGAAGTGGTCCGGATGACCACCGTGGACTACCAGAAGCGGGCCGCGTTCCTCGCCCTGCTGGGCGACGAGATCATCGCGATGGGCGTGTACGAGGGCCTCGCGGCGGACGGCAAGCCGGAATCGGCGGAGGTGGCGTTCGTCGTCGCCGACGACCATCAGGGACGCGGGCTCGGCCCGATCCTGCTCGAACACCTCGCGGGAGCGGCCGCCGAACGGGGCTTCACGCGCTTCGAGGCCGAGGTGCTCTCGGAGAACCCCAACATGGTCGCCGTGTTCAAGGACGCCGGCTACCAGGTGAGCCGTGCGTTCGACGGCAGCACCGTCCACGTCGAGTTCCTCATCGACCCGACCGAGGCGTTGACCTCGGTGCGCAACGCGCGCGAGCGGGCGTCGGAGGCGCGGAGCATCGCCAACCTCCTGCACCCGCAATCGATCGCGGTGATCGGAGCGTCGACCGACGCGAAGAAGGTCGGCAACGTGCTGCTGGCGAACATCATCGCCGCGGGGTTCACCGGTCCGGTGTTCCCGGTCAACGGACCGGGCGCGGCGGCAGACGAGCCGGCGGAGCAGCCGCACGCGTCCAAATTCGAGGTGTCGGCGCCGCGCCGGCCGCTGCGTCACCCTCGTCCGGCGCCGCCGTCGGTCCGCGGGATCCGCGCCTATCCGAGCGTCCGAGCGATCCCCGATCCCGTCGACCTCGCCGTGGTCGCAGTCCCCGCCGCCGGCATGGACGACGTGCTGAGCGACTGTCTCGCGAAGGGCGTCCGGACCCTGGTGGTCGTGTCCGCCGGGTTCGGCGAGAGCGGCGAGGCGGGCTGGGAGAGCGAACGGCGCCTCGCCGAACGCGTCCGCGCCCACGGCATGCGCCTGGTGGGGCCGAATGCGCTCGGGGTCATCAACAACGACCTCGACATCGCGCTCAACGCGACGCTGGCGCCGCGCGTGCCGGGCCCGGGCCGAGTGGGCTTCTTCTGCCAGTCCGGCGCCCTCGGCATCGCGATCCTCGCGTCGGCGGCTCACCGTCAGCTGGGCCTGTCGACGTTCGTCTCGGCGGGCAACCGTGCCGACGTCTCCGGAAACGACGTCCTGCAGTTCTGGGACACCGACGAGAGCACCGACGTGGTGCTGCTCTACCTCGAGAGCTTCGGCAATCCACGCAAGTTCAGCCGTATCGCCCGTCGCGTCGCGGCGTCGAAGCCGATCGTCGCCATCAAGTCGGGGCGCGGCGCCATGACGCAGGGGCGTGCCGCGCGCACTCGGGAGGCGGGCCGCGACGACGCGATCGCCCACATGGTCCTCGGCCAGGCGGGCGTCATCCAGGTCGAGACGCTCACCGAGCTCTTCGACTGCGGGACGATCCTCGCGTACCAGCCGCTGCCCGCGGGGCCGCGGACGGCGATCATCGGCAACTCGTCGGTCATCGCGTCGCTGGCCGCGAACACGGCCCGCGCATCGGGTCTCGACGTGGTGGCGACCGTCGATCTTGGTCCCGCGGTGACGCAGCCCGACCTGTCTGAGGCCGTCGCGATCGCGATGCGGGACGAGTCCGTCGACGCCGTGATCGTGGTGTTCGTGCCCCCGGTGGCCGTGGACGCGGCCGACTACGCGCACGGGATCATGGAGGCGGTTCGCCCTCCGGACGGGGGAGACGTCCCTGCGAAGCCGGTGGTCACCACGTTCCTCGCGGTGGAGGGTGTTCCGCCCGGACTGTCTCGGCCGGGCCCGGACGGCATGCCGGTCCGCGGATCGATCCCGTCGTACTCGACGCCGGAGCGGGCCGCCAACGCCCTCGCACAGGCGTGGAAGTACGCGGCCTGGAAGTCCCGTCCGCCCTCGCAGGTCCGGACCTTCGAGGGAGCGGCCGCCGAGGACGCCCGATCATTCGTCCGCGAGGCGATGGCCGACGGCCCGCGCGAGCTGACGCGCATCGAGTCG
>JASLJL010000506.1 GCA_030152405.1 Gordonia sp. (in: high G+C Gram-positive bacteria)
GTCGCGCCGGGCGGACGAGCTGTACACCGCTGCCGTGCGCTGTGCGACCACGCGCCAGGTGAACTCCTCGGTGAGCCGTTCGGCCGCGCGCAGTGCGCGGCCCGAGGCGATCGCCGGATCGTCGAGGGCGTCGCAGACGGCGGCGGCGACGGCGACGGGATCGAACGGAGCGAACGTCCACCCGGTCTCGCCGTCGGTGACGGCCTCGCCGAGTCCGCCCGCGGTCGACGTCACCAGTGGGATTCCGGTGGCCGCAGCCTCCAGGGCGACGATGCCGAACGGTTCGTAGCGACTCGGCAGGACGATGAGGTCGCAGCGATGCATGAGTTTCACGAGGCCGTCGTGATCCTGACGGCCCGCGAAGGTGACGGCGTCGACCACGTCGTGGGTGCGGACGAGCTCGTGCAGCCAGCCGACCTGGGTGCCTTCACCCGCGATCGTCAAGGTGGTCCCCGGGTGCAGGGCGCGGATGGCGGGGAGAGCCGCGATGAGGTCCTGGACGCCCTTCTCGTACTCGAGTCGACCCGCGAAGAGGAGTTCGGGCGCGCCGCGTCGCGTGACTCGGGGCGCGAACGTCCACGCGCTCACGTCGATTCCGTTGTGGATCACACTGACCGGTGCGAGGTCGGGGCCGAACAACGCGGTGACCTCGTCGCGCATCGACGCGGAGCAGGTGATGAGCGAATCGGCGCGGTTCGCCAGCCACGACTCGACCGAATGCACCTGACGGTTGACGTGCCCGGCCACCCATCCGCTGTGCCGGCCGGCCTCGGTGGCGTGCAGGGTCGCGACGAGTGGGACGTCGAAGAACTCCGACAGAGCGATCGCCGGATGCGCGACGAGCCAGTCGTGCGCGTGGACCACGTCGGGCGTCCAGTCGCCGCCGAGCAGGCGGAGTCCCGCGCGTACGAATCCGTGACCCATCGCGAGCGTCCACGCCATCATGTCGAGACCGAAGTCGAAATCGGGCTGGTCCTCGGCGACGGCGATCACGCGGACGCCGTTCACGACGGTGTCGGTGGTCGGATGCGAGTACTCGTCGGTCCCGGACGGTTGCCGGGTCAGCACGGTCACGTCGACGCCGAGGTCGGCGAGCGCCTCGGCCAGGTGATGGACGTGCCTGCCGAGGCCGCCGACCACGACCGGCGGGTACTCCCACGACACCATCAGGACCTTCACGCGACGGTCGGATCGAGCTGATTCAGTCATCGGTCGCCTCCGTCACGACTGGGCAGGCGGCGGGCGTCGAGCGCCCCGAACATGTTGTCGGCGTTGCGCCATCCCCGCGCCAGTCGACGTGCGGTGTCTTCGCGTCCGGCGTCGGACGCCGCGCAGATCTCCCGGGTCGCATGCGCATGCTTGTACGCCCGGTCTTGCGCGTATCCGGCGGCGGTGTCCTTAGACACCATGAACGGCCAATCCGACTGAACGGTCATCAACGTCTCGCGCAGGATCTGGTCGGCGACCTCGTCGCGGCATCTCGCCTCGGCTCGATGAGCAGCCAGACGCTTGTCCAGCGAGTCGAGTGCGGTGGCGGTGACCTCCGAATTCAGCTGCACCAGGTGCTGGACCGCAGGGCCCTCCCAGACGCGCCAGTCCTTGCCCGATCCCCACGATGAGTCGGCGAGTTCGACGGGCTCGCCGACGAATCCGTTACGACGGGCGGTGTCGAGGGTGCCGACGGTGATGCCGACCTCGGGGAGACGACGCAGGAGTCGTTCGAGCCAGATCGGGCCCTCGTGCCACCAGTGTCCGTACAACTCGGTGTCGAATGCGGCGACGACGAGCGCCGGTCGGCCGATCCGCTCCGACTCGGAGATCAGGCGGTCGCGTACGCACGAGATGAAGTCGTCGACGTGGGCGTCGATCGCCGCGTCGGTGCGCGCCGGCTCGTACGGCTTCTTCTCGTGAGCGGGCACGGTCTTGCCGGTCACCCGCACGGATTTGAAGCCGGTCTCGTGATCGTAGGTGTGGAAGTCGCGGTAGTCGGCGTGTCCGGGGTAGCCGGACTTGGGCGACCAGACGCGGTAACTGACCGTCAGGTCGCGTCCGAAGGCGACAACGTCGCTCCCCGCGACCGGGCGGCCGAGGGACGTGTCGCCGTGGAGAGTCGGCCCGTCGACCATGAAGTGTCGGACGCCCGCCGCGGCGTACTCGGTCTCCATCCCCGGCGTGTATGCGCACTCGGGCGCCCAGATTCCGGAAGGCCTGGTGCCCCACCGGAGTTCGGCGTCGGCGAGGCCCTCGCTCAGGGACAGCCGGCGCAGCCGAGGATCCAGCAGCGGTTGGAACGGATGAGCGAGCGGGCCGCCGAGCAGTTCGATGACTCCGGAGTCGACGAGCGGCCGGATCTGGGAGCTCCCGCCGTGTCGCCACTGCGTCTCGAAATCGGCGAGAGCGGCCGCCGCGGAGCGGAACTCGCGGGTGCCCGCGTTCGATCGCGCCGGATCGCGCGACAGTGCGGCCTCCATGGCGCGCAGCTGCCAGTCGGCGAGCCACTCGTACATGGACGCCGACGCATACGGGTCGTCGAGCTGTGCGGCGAGGATCGGCGTGACGCCGAGCGAGAGCTGGTCGGCCAAACCGTCGTCGGCCAGTCTGCGCAGCATGGCGAACATCGGCAGGTAACAGTCGGCCCACGACTGGTAGAGCCACTCCTCGCCGACCGGCCAGCGACCGTGATTCGGCAGCCACGGCAGGTGGGAGTGCAGGACGAGCGTGAACTGCCCGGGTACTCGTTCGGTCATCGGTGACCAGATTCTAGAAGCGGGCGGCGACGGCCAACAGGTCGAGGCTGGCGTCGATGTCGGCTTCGGTCGCGCTGCGGATGTCGAAGTCGGCGACGGTGATACCCGCGACGTCCGCCACGAGGTCGTCCGGCCACGGCTGCCCGGCGAGGGCTCGCTCGATCTGCGCGTCGATGATCGATCCGCCCCACTTCTCGTCGAGCTCGACGAGTCGTGCGCCGTGGTACACGCCCAGCATCTCGACCACGTCGAATCCGTCGTCGGAGAGGAGTTCGGTCAGCTCCACCGCGGACAACTCACGCGTGTGGAAAGGATTGAGCGGGGTGTCGCGCCCGGGGGAGAAGGTGATGCGATTCGGCGTGCTCATCAGCAGCTCGCCGCCGCCGCGCAGCACGCGGAAGCACTCGCGGACGAATTCGCTCTGATCCCAGAGGTGCTCGATCACCTGGAAGTTCACGATCGTGTCGACCGACGTGTCGTCGATGGGCAGGTCGACGAGATTCCCGCGGTGGACGGTCAGCTCGGGGTATCGGCGGCGCGTGTGCTCGACGGCCTGCTCGTCGTAGTCGACGCACGTCACCGAGCGTGCACTGCGCGCGATCATCGAGGCGCCGTATCCCTCGCCGGAGCCGGCTTCGAGGACCACGCGGTCGCGGCAACGGCCGAGGATGTAGTCGTAGGCCACTTCGTGACGGCGGAACCAGTAGTTCTCGGCGGGGATCCCGGGGACGGTGCGTTCGCCGGTGAGGGCGAGCTGATCGGCGGGT
>JASLJL010000266.1 GCA_030152405.1 Gordonia sp. (in: high G+C Gram-positive bacteria)
GCTCAAGCGCGCCGGGTTCCTCACGCGTGACCCGCGGGTCATCGAGCGCAAGAAGTACGGCCTCAAGAAGGCTCGTAAGGCTTCGCAGTACAGCAAGCGCTGATCGCTTCTGTGGCACGCCTTTTCGGCACCGACGGCGTCCGAGGCCGGGCCAACGACCAGCTCTCCCCAGAGTTGGCGTTGCGCCTGGCTTCGGCCGCCGTTTCTGTTCTCGGTGCAGATGCGAGCTCCCGACCCCGAGTTGTGGTCGGTCGAGATCCCCGAGCGTCCGGTGAGCTGTTGGAGGCTGCACTCTGTGCGGGCCTCGCGGCGGCCGGAGCGGACGCGATCCGAGTCGGCGTGGTGCCGACTCCCGCAGTCGCCTTTCTGACCGCCGACTATGCCGCCGACTTCGGCGTCATGATCTCGGCGTCGCACAATCCCATGCCGGACAACGGCATCAAATTCTTCGCCGCGGGCGGACACAAGCTCGCCGACGACGTGGAAGACGCCATCGAGGCGGCCATGGACCAACCCGCGCCGCGCCCGACGGGCGCCGGTGTCGGACGACTCCTCGACGCGCCCGACGCCGAGGAACGCTATCTGCGTCACCTCTCGGCGTCCGTGGACGCGCGCCTCGACGGTCTGACGATCGTCGTGGACGGCGCCAACGGAGCGGCCTCCACGGTCGGTCCGCACGCCTATGAGGCGGCGGGCGCCACCGTCATCGCGATCCACTCCGATCCCGACGGCCTCAACATCAACGACGGGTGCGGCTCCACGCATCTCGACGTCCTGCAGGCCGCGGTCCTCGAGCACGGCGCCGACCTGGGGCTCGCCCACGACGGCGACGCGGACCGTTGCCTCGCGGTCGACTCGACCGGCGCGATCGTCGACGGCGACATGATCATGGCGATCCTCGCCATCGACATGCATGAGCGCGGCGAGCTGACCGACGACGTCCTCGTCGCCACCGTCATGAGCAATCTCGGCCTCCACCTCGCGATGCGCGAGGCGGGCATCGAGGTGAAGGTGACCGGTGTCGGCGACCGCTACGTGCTCGAGGAGCTCCGCAACGGCGGATACGCCCTCGGCGGTGAGCAGTCCGGGCACATCGTGATCCCGGCGGCGGGCACCACGGGCGACGGAGTCCTCACCGGGCTCATGCTCGCCGGTCGTGTCGCGTCCACCGGCAAGCGTCTCGCCGACCTCGCCGCCGTCGTCACCGTTCTGCCGCAGGAACTCATCAACGTCCCGGTCAGCGACAAGCACGCCGTGGCGGTCGCCGAGACTGTTCAAGACGCGGTTCGCGTGGCCGAGGCAGAACTCGACGGCTCCGGCCGAATCCTGTTGCGTCCCTCGGGAACCGAACAGCTTGTGCGCGTGATGGTGGAGGCGGGCACCGCCGAGGACGCTCGCGGTATCGCCGAACGCGTGGCCGCGGTCGTCGCCGCGGTCTGACCGACACCTGACTGAAGACGTCCCCCCCACACGGCCGGGGGACCCGGTTACACGGCGTGTCGCGGAACCGGACCGCGGACCTGTGCGTCTAACGGGTATGAGCGCAATTCCATCGGGAGACGTCCGGGTCGACGTCGACGCCCTGCACGGGCGAGCCGAGCGGCAGGCGGCGCTGGCCGGCGACGCCTCCGACTGCGTCGCCGAACTGCGGTCGGGAGGATTCGGTGAATGGTGGCGCGACGGCAGGCCGAACGACCTGAACGCGCGGGTCGCCGACATCGCGGACCGGCTGAGTGCGGCCGCCTGCGCTGTGGACGACTTCACCGACGGACTTCGCCTCCGCATGGCTGAGCTCGAGGCGGCGGACGACGCCGCCGCCCGAGGACTGGCGGGTCGGCGATGATCGACAGTTTCATCGAGGTCCTGGAGTCCGGAGCCCGCCTCGGCCTGATCAGCTTCGACGAACGAACCGTCCGGGCGCCCCATCACGACGTGACGGTGTTCGACGCCGAGGCGCTCTCCGCCGACGCCCAACGACTGCGGGCGGTCGCGGTCAAGCTCGACGCCGGGGAGACCCGAGCCGACGCGCGCACCTTCGGAGACGACTGGGACGGCCGCGCAGGCTTGGCCGCGGTCGACGTCGCACAGACGACGACGGGCCGAATGGCCGATGCGATCGCCGAGCTCGTCGGATGCGCGGACGCTCTCGGCCAGGCCGTCCAGACGGTCGGCGACGTGTTGACGCGGTATCGGTCGGCGATGGCCACCGTGTGCGACCCCGGTGTCGTGGCACACGGCGGGCTGTCGCCGGACGACGCGCGCGCGGAGCTGATCGCACGGATGGAGTACGCCGCCGCCGTCGGCCGGATCGCTTCGTCCACGCTGGTCGACGTGGTCGCCTTGAGCGCGTCGACCGGGGAACTGGTCCTGGCGGGCGACCGATGACCGCCGCCGAGCGCGTCGCGGCCGCCGGACGTCGCGCCGCAGACGACTTCGACGCTGCCGAACACCGCTACCGCGAGCGCAGGCGAACCCAGGCGCGCATTGCAGGACTGGCGACCGATCCGTACGCCGACGCGCCGCTCCCGAGGCTTCTCGCGCCCGCGGTTCGCCGGTCTGACTAGGCTGAGGGCGTGGCCGGGAAGAAGAAGGCGGCGCCGCCGCCCGACAAGCTGATGACGGAACTCGCACGCCGTGGACCCCACAAGGTGGACCGCGGCGATCTCGGAATCGTGGGCATGAGCGGGCAGATATTCGTTCCGCGCACCGGACGCAAGCTGCCCGCAGTGGCGTTCGCCCACGACTGGGTCGCCGCAGGCGCGCGGTACCGGGACCTGGCGTTCCACCTGGCGTCGTGGGGCATCGTCGTCGCAGTCCCGGACGGTCAGACCGGGGTGTTCGCATCCGACATCGAGCTGGCGACCGACCTCCGCGCCGCAGTCACCGTGCTGCAGAGCGTCCAGCTGGGCGATGGCTCGGTCACCGTCGACCCCGACCGCATCGCCGTCGCAGGTCACGGATTCGGATCGGCCGCGGCGATCCGTGCGGCGTCCGACACCGTGCTGCTCGGCCGCCCGCCGATCCGGCCGCGCGCGCTCGCCGCGGTGTTCCCGTCGCCGACCACCTCCGACCTGCTGCCGGCCGCGTCGACGGTCACCGCGCAGGCGCTGGTGCTCGCCGCGGGCGGACACCTCGACTCGATGACGGGCAATGCGCTCCCGGTGGCGGAGAACCTCGGCGGTGATGTGGTGTTCCGCACCATCGCTGGCGCCGACAACCGCGGCCTCCTCGAACGTCGGAGCCTGAAGTCGTTCATCGGGATCAACGGCGCAGACAAGGCCACGCACCGTCCGGTTCGTGCCCAGCTCGCCGGATACCTCCTGCACACGCTCACCGGCGACGACACGTATGCGGCGTTCGCCGACCCCGAGACCAGCATGGGCGATGCGATCGCGACCTCGGTCGACGATGCCGATCGCCCCGAACTCGATCACCTGTCACAACTCCTCGGTGCGAAGCCGCCACGGAAGTAGCCGGTAGTCTTAACGACTATGTGCGGAATCGTTGGATACGTGGGCTCGCGTCCCGCGCTGGACATCGTCGTCGACGCCCTCAGGCGCATGGAGTACCGGGGATACGACTCCGCAGGCGTCGCGATCCTCGACGGCGCCGGTGGTCTCGCGGTGGAGAAGAAGGCCGGTCGCCTCGAGAACCTCGACAAGCAGATCGCCGAGGTCGGTCGGGAGTCGCTCACCGGTTCCACCGGCATGGGACACACCCGCTGGGCGACGCACGGACAGCCGACCGACCGCAACGCGCACCCGCACGTGAGTCTCGACGGCAAACTGGCCGTGGTGCACAACGGCATCATCGAGAACTACGCCCCGCTGCGCGCCGAGCTGGAGGGCGCGGGGATCGAGTTCTCGTCCGACACCGACACCGAGACCGCCGTCCACCTGCTCGAACGCGAGTACGCCTCCGGTGAGCACAAGGGCGACTTCGTGGCCAGCGCCTACGCCACGCTGCGTCGTCTCGAAGGCGCGTTCACGCTCGTCTTCACCCACTCCGATCATCCGGACACCATCGTCGCCGCACGTCGTTCCACCCCGCTCGTCGTGGGTGTGGGCGACGGCGAGATGTTCGTCGCGTCCGACGTGACCGCGTTCATCGAGCACACCCGCGAAGCCGTGGAACTCGGTCAGGACGAGGTCGTCGTGATCACCGCCGACAGTTACGCCGTCACCGACTTCGACGGAAACGTCACCGGCGGCACCCCGTTCCACATCGACTGGGACCTCGCCGCCGCCGAGAAGGGCGGCTACGACTACTTCATGCTCAAGGAGATCGCCGAGCAGCCCGCAGCGCTCTCCGACACGCTTCTCGGACACCTGCAGAACGGTCGCATCGTGCTCGACGAGCAACGACTGTCCGATCAGGATCTGCGCGACGTCGACAAGGTGTTCGTCGTCGCGTGCGGCACCGCCTACCACGCGGGCATGATCGCGAAGTACGCCATCGAGCACTGGACGCGACTCCCCGTCGAGGTGGAGCTGGCCAGCGAGTTCCGCTACCGCGACCCCGTTCTCGACCGGTCGACGCTCGTCGTGGCGATCAGCCAGTCGGGCGAGACCGCGGACACCCTCGAGGCGGTCCGCCACGCCAAAGATCAGAAGGCGCGAGTCCTCGCCATCTGCAACACCAACGGCGCTCAGATCCCCCGAGAGTCCGACGCCGTCCTCTACACCCACGCGGGCCCGGAGATCGGCGTCGCGTCGACGAAGTGCTTCCTCGCTCAGATCGCCGCGGCGTACATGGTGGGCCTGGCCCTCGCTCAGGCGGTCGGCACCAAGTACCAGGACGAGGTGGTCCGGGAGTTCGAGGCCCTCGAGCAGATCCCGGCAGCGGTCGAGAAGGTGCTCGAGCAGATGGAGCCGGTCCGTGACCTGGCGCGGACGTTCGCGTCGTCGGACACCGTCCTCTTCCTCGGCAGGCACGTCGGCTACCCGGTCGCCCTCGAAGGCGCGCTCAAGCTCAAGGAACTGGCGTACATCCACGCCGAGGGCTTCGCCGCAGGCGAGCTCAAACACGGCCCCATCGCTCTCATCGAGGACGGGCTGCCGGTGATCATCGTGATGCCGTCGCCCACCGGGCGTGCGCTGCTGCACTCGAAGATGGTCAGCAACATCCGCGAGATCCAGGCCCGCGGCGCGACGACCATCGTGATCGCCGAGCCCGACGACACCGCGGCCGCCGCCGTCGCCGATCACCTGATCCCGATCCCGGCCACGCCGACGCTGCTGCAGCCGCTCGTCTCGACGGTGCCGCTGCAGGTCTTCGCGGCGACCGTCGCGCAGGCCCGCGGGTACGACGTCGACAAGCCGCGCAACCTCGCCAAGTCGGTCACCGTCGAATAGGGGAGGACCGCCGTGACCGCCTATTTCACTGCTGACGAGATCCGGGCGGCCGAGCGGTCCACCGGCGATCTGTACCGCGACGGCGTGCTCATGGCGCGTGCGGCGCACGCGGTCGCGTCCACCGTGATCACCGAGCTGCGCGCGCAGACCGGCGGCGTGTACGGCCGGACCGTCGTGCTCCTCGTCGGGTCGGGCGACAACGGCGGCGACGCGCTCTACGCCGGTTGTCGTCTGCGACGACGCGGGGTGGACGTGGCCGCTCTCCGGACATCCGATCGGGTGCACGCCGACGCGTTCGCCGCCTTCCGCCGCGCGGGTGGACGTGTGGTGGAGGAACTGCCCGACGTCGTCCACCTGGCAGTCGACGCGGTCGTCGGGCTCGGCGGGCGCGGACCGTTGCGGGAACCTGCGGCCTCGTATGTCGCCGACCTCGCAGGACGCGCGGTATGCATGGTGGCCGTCGACCTGCCGTCGGGCGTCGACGCCGACACCGGCGTGATCCACGAGCCGTCGGTGACGGCCGACGTGTCGGTCACCTTCGACCTTCCCCGGAATGCTCATCTGCTCGCCGCTCCCGCGTGCGGCCGGGTCGTCGTCGCCGAGATCGGCATCCCCAGGCCGAGCGCCGCGACACCGCAGTTCACGAGTTTGAGCGACCGGGACGTCGCCGATCTGTGGCCGGTGCCCGGGCCGACCGACGACAAGTACACGCAGGGCGTCGTCGGGGTAATCGCCGGATCCCGCCGCTATCCGGGCGCCGCGATCCTGTGCACGACCGCCGCGGTCGCCGCGACGTCCGGCATGACCCGGTACGTGGGGCCCGCCGCGGCGGAGGTGATCGCGCACCGTCCCGAGACCGTCGCCGTCGCCGACCTCGCCGACGCGGGACGCGTGCAGGCCTGGGTGATCGGCCCCGGAGCGGGGACCGACGCCAACAGTACAGAAATCCTGGAACGTGTCCTGGGCCACGACGGACCCGTCACGGTGGACGCCGACGCATTGACCGTGCTGGCCTCCCACGACCACATCCGACACCTCCTCACGACGAGGTCCGCGCCGACGCTGCTGACTCCGCACGCGGGGGAGTTCGCCCGAATCGCGACGGCGACGGGCAGCGCGGCCGCCGACCTTCTTCAGACTGATCGGCTCGCCGCGGTGCGGGCCCTCGCACGTGATCTTGACGCATCGGTACTGCTCAAGGGACGGATCACGTTGATCGCCGACCCCGACGGTGCGGTGTCGGGCGTCGACGCGCGCTCGTCTTGGGCCGCGACGGCGGGGTCGGGCGACGTCCTCGCGGGCATCGTCGGCGCACTTCTCGCCGCGGGACTCGATGCGCGCGTCGCGGGTGCGGCGGCGGCCCGGCTGCACGCTCGCGCGGCGCTCGTCGCCAGCGGGGGAGCGCCGATCGGAGCCTCTGCGCTCGCCGCTGCGGTCCAGCCGGCGCTGCGCGAGCTCCTGCGTTTGCGACAATAGATCCGATGACAACCGCCAATCTGATCGCCACTGTCGACCTCGACGCCATCGCGCACAACGTCGGGGTGCTCAGGCAACGGTCGGGCGCCGGGGTGATCGCGGTGGTCAAGGCGGACGGTTACGGTCACGGCGCGGTGCCCGTCGCGAAGGCGGCGATCGCGGCGGGGGCGTCGGCGATCGGCACGGCGAGCATTCGCGAGGCACGAGAACTGCGCGCGGGCGGCGTCGACGCACACCTGATGGCCTGGCTGCACCGTCCGGACTCCGACTTCGCGGGGGCGGTCGCCGACCGGATCGACATCGGGGTCAACTCGCCTCGCCAGCTGGAGTCCGTCGTCGAGGCGGCGCGG
>JASLJL010000019.1 GCA_030152405.1 Gordonia sp. (in: high G+C Gram-positive bacteria)
AGGCGGGCGCGGCCTCCTGCTCGGTGCCGCAAGCGGAGAGCGCGACCACGAGGGCTGCGCCGACGGCGGTGATCGCGTGAAGTCGCCTCATGGCTCCGGCTTTCTCGGGCGATGTCGTCGGCGGGCGAGGGGCGGCCCGTCAGGCGGTTGGCCGTTCGCACCTGGACATCGATGGATGTGATCGGCGGTGACTATACCCGCCTGATCTGCGATTTCGGTTGTTCGGGCCAATCCCGTGCCACACGCTCAGTGGGTCGCAATGGAAGACGGCGCAGGCCAGAAAGTGCTTCTGACCTGCGTCGCAGTGGAGCCGTCCGACTTACGCCTCCGGCCTCACTTCGAGGTCGGGGGCGTTTTGGCGTTGAAAGGAGGTCACCTGTGTGTTCGCCTCAGCTCGGTTAGCTAGTGCCCTTCGAGAATCTTTCCCACGGTATCCCACAGTTCGTCCTGGTCGATTGACCCCTGCGGATACCCGATCTGAATGAATACTCGATCTGAGTCGAGTGACCAGACTTGAGTTTCGTCGTCCTTACGAGTGGTGAATGCGAATTCGCCTAGCCTTTCGCGATCCCGTTCTGGCACCCGAGCCACCGTAAACATCGGTGCTCGATAGATCGCATTCTGATTGTCGAAATCCGCAGAATTGACTGGGCGTGTCCGCTGAACAGCCCGAATCCAGGCAGTCTGTCCATACAGCTCGCCAGTCCCGTGCATGTTGACGCATATAAGAGTTGTCGCCTCGATGTCCTCCTCGTTGCACTGACGTAGATATGGTGAGAGGTGTTCTATGCCCGCAGGGACCACCTTTCTTACCTCCTCGTTTGTCCATGGAGTGCCTGAGCTTGCACGTACTGAAGACATCGATGCTCCATTTTCAGATTTCTGGTGTTCGTCCGACGTTGACGAACAAGACGATGCAGCTACCGCGATTGTGGATGCAATTGCGACTATCGCAAGGCTGCGCTTCATGATTATCATTCTAACCTTTTCAACGCGAAGCGCCGCTCGAGGGGAATGCGGTAATAATATCGCCATTCCGGTCCGAGACGAGAATGTTTGACTAGAACGAGTATTCTGTGAGCTCGCCTGTGCGCTTGTCATGGAGGTGGTTCGGCGCGAATAGTGCAGTGTCGCGCCGTGACCTTCTTTCTTCGGCTCGTGCCTTTCGGTCACTTCGGGATTGAGGAGGGTCTCTCTGATGGGCACATGCATCAAGTCCATCCACTTGTCCCTGGACATGTTCGCCATCGCCTCAGTCGAAGCAGGCTCACGACCACGAGCCGCGACGGTCGCATGGCCCATCTGTCCCCGGCCCCGACACATCGCGGCGACGGGTAGATCCCGGTGTAGATTGAACAGCTTGTCGGCATTGTTGAGACCTGCGCCGACCCGTCCTCTAGCGAGAGGGCGGTGGCGGAGTCTGTAGCCAGGACGATTCCGTCGAATGTCTTGACCAGGGCAGTGACCATCGTGCGGTCGCCGTGCTCGACGAATCACGCGTCGTGAGTGCTGGATCGAGCCGCCTGAATAGAAACGACGCAGGTCAGAAAGTGCTTCTGACCTGCGTCGCAGTGGAGCCGCCTAGGAGAATCGAACTCCTGACCTAGTCATTACGAGTGACTCGCTCTACCGACTGAGCTAAGGCGGCGTGCCGCCCATGACAGGCAGCGGAGACGATGCTACCGAGTCGATGGGCTCAGGAGCAAAACGGGGTCGTCACGAGTCGGACGACGAGCGTCGAGCGGTCTCGATGTCGACCAGTGCGGCGGCGTCGTCGGAGGTCAGGGCGATGCCGAAGATTCTGGCGAGAACATCGGGAACCGCGGATGCGGAAATGGTGCGCGACTCGGCAGAACCGTCTGGCCGGACAGTTGTCAGCGTGTCGCCGTCGAGGGTGTGGTGCTCGTCGACGGTGAATCGTTGGACGAACGGTCGCGTCACGAACGGCGACCGCGGTGACGTGGAGACGAAGTGATTGCCGACTCGGTAGTCGATCGGATTCTGCGGAGCGAGCGTGAACACGTGGCGGTCGATCCAGTCGCCGTCGAACTGGTGCAGGGTCCACGCGTCCGTGCCGAACAGGTCGTCGACGGGCGACGACGACAGCCGGAACCGCCAGCCGTCTTGGTCGACGTCGGCGCCGGAGACCAGGGGGATCGGCTCCAACGGGCCGCGCCCGAAGCCGACGTCGACAAGGAAGCGGTCGCCGTGCACTTCGACGACGATCAGGGCGTGCGTCGCCGGTCGGGTCCGCCAGTCGGCGCCGAGCGTCACCCTCCCGATGACGGGAGTGAAGGTGAAGCCGATGCGTTCGAGGACGGCGGCGAACACGCCGACGTGCTCGAAGCAGTAGCCTCCGCGCCGTGAGGTGATCATCTAGTGATGGACCGTGTCCAGGTCTAGAGGGATGCCGCGGCCGAGGATGATCTCCAGGTTCTCGAACGGGATCGTCGTCGTGTGCAGGCGGTGCAGTCGACGGAGGGTCTCGACGGTCGGCGACGGCCTGTCGTCGAAGCCGACCCGGTCGAGGTACGCCGCCAGGTCGAGGTCGTCTCCACTCCACAGTCCCATGGCGCCATTCTGCCCGTCGGGACCGTGGAGTGCGACGGGGTTACTTGGTGACGCCCTCGGTGCGGGCTGCGTCGGCGACGGCCTTGGCCACTGCGGGTGCGACACGCGGATCGAGCGGACTCGGCACGATGTGATCCGCGGCGAGATCGTCGCCGACCACTCCGAAGATCGCGTCGGCCGCGGCGATCTTCATGCCTTCGGTGATGCGGGTCGCGTCGGCGTCGAGGGCACCGGCGAAGACGCCGGGGAAGGCCAGGACGTTGTTGATCTGGTTGGGGAAGTCGCTACGGCCCGTCGCGACCACGGCGGCGTGCTCGGCCGCCACGTCCGGGTGGATCTCCGGATCGGGGTTCGATAGCGCGAAGACGATCGCGTCGTCGTTCATCGAGGCGATGTAGGCCTCATCGATCAGACCTGCGGAGACGCCGAGGAAGACGTCGGCGCCCGCCAGTGCCTCGGCCGCGCCGCCGACCAGGCCTCGCGGATTGCTCCACGACGCGAGTTCGGTCTTGAAATCGTTCAGGTCGCCGCGGTGAGACCCGACGATGCCCTTCGAGTCGAGGACCACGATGTCGGGAACGCCAGCCGCGCGGAGGATGTTCGCGCACGCGACGCCTGCCGCGCCGGCACCCGAGATCACGATCTTGAGCGTCGCGACATCCTTGCCGAGGTGCGTCACCGCGCCCTTCAGCGCGGCGAGGACGACGATCGCCGTGCCGTGCTGGTCGTCGTGCATCACCGGGCAGTCGAGAGCCTCGACGACGCGCCGTTCGATCTCGAAACACCGGGGCGCCGAGATGTCCTCGAGATTCACCGCTCCGAAGCTCGGTCGCAGTCGGATCAAGGTCTCGACGATCTCGTCGGGATCGGTGGTGTCGAGGACGAGGGGGATCGAGTTGAGGCCGGCGAAGGTGCGGAACAGCGCGGACTTGCCCTCCATGACCGGCAACGATGCGCGCGGACCGATGTCGCCGAGGCCGAGGACGGCGGTGCCGTCGGAGACGACCGCCACCAGTCGCTTGGTCCACGTGTACTGATCGACGAGTGCCGCGTCCTTCGCGATCGCGCGCGACACCTGCGCGACCCCCGGCGTGTAGGCGATCGAGAGGTCGCGCTGCGTGTCGATCGGTGACCGCAACTCCACCGACAGCTTCCCGCCCTCATGCGAGCGGAAGATCTCCTCATCGGTGATCGACGCCGTCTGCTCGTTCACGTTGGTCACGGTCACTCCTATGTCTCCGGCCGGGTACCGGCCTGAATCGTCTCCGGCGCCGACTCGACGACGCTGCGCGTTCACGATATGCCGAAACCCGGGCCGTGGTGTCGCAGCCTGCAGGGAAGCGCTAAGATCTATCTTGTGTCTATGACGTATTCAGCTGCTGACCGGGTGTACGCGGAGGTGAAGGAGCTCATCCTCACCAGCGAACTGGCCGGTGGAGAGCTCATCAGCGAAGGTGAGATCGCCGAAAGGTGCGACGTGAGCCGCACACCGGTGCGCGAGGCCTTCCTCCGCCTGTCGGCCGAGGGCTGGATGCGCCTCTACCCGAAACGAGGCGCGCTCATCGTGCCCGTCGGCGAACGCGAAGCCCGCGACGTCCTTGACGCCCGCATCCTCATCGAGACGCATGCCGTCGAGTCCGTCGTCGCGCGCCCGCTCGACCGTGACGAGTTGATCGGTCGGCTGAGGGACAACCTCGAACGTCACCGCGCCGCACAGCCGGACGACGCCGCGGAGTTCGCGCGCCTCGACGCCGAGTTCCATCAGCTGATCGTCGCCTCAGGCGACAACGCCCTGCTGGCCGATCTCTACGTGTCGCTCGGCGAACGTCAGCGACGGATGACCGCGACTCGGCTGGGTCGTGGGGGAGCGGTCGTCCAGCGCATCTTCGACGACCACGCCGAACTCATCTCAGTCATCTCCGACGCCGACCCGGGCCGGTTCGCCGAACAACTGGTCGCGCACCTCACCGGCGTCCACGATCTGCCTGGAGCCGCCCGATGAATCGCACTCGACTGACCGGATGGGCCGCCGTCTCACTCGCCGTGTTCACCGCGGCGTGGGGCGGCAACGAGTTCACGCCACTCCTGGTCATGTATCGCACCACCTCGGACATGTCGGCGGTCGCCGTCGACCTCCTGCTGTTCACCTATGTCCTCGGAATCGTGCCCGCGCTGCTCGTCGGCGGACCGCTGTCGGACCGCATCGGTCGGCGCCCGCTCATGCTTCCGTCCCCGGTGATCGCCGCGGCGGGCTCGTTGCTCCTCGCGTTCGGGGCGCATTCGGTCGCGCTTCTGGCGGCAGGCCGTGTCCTCAGCGGAGTCGCACTCGGTCTCGCGATGGCCGTCGGCGGAAGCTGGATCAAAGAGCTGTCCGACCGGGACGGCGCCACCGCGACCGCGGGCGCCCGACGTGCGGCACTGTCGCTGACCGCCGGATTCGGCATTGGCGCCGGTCTCGCCGCGATCCTCGCTCAGTGGGCGCCGTGGCCGAATCAACTGTCGTACGCGGTCAACATCGGCCTCGCCGTCGTCTCCTTCATCGCACTTCTCGGGGCGCCGGAGTCGCGCGTCGCGCAGGACACCGGTCGTACGCTCCGCGAGGACCTGTCGATCCGATCGGCCAAGCATCCCCGATTCTGGGTGATGGTCGCGCCCGTCGCTCCATGGGTGTTCGGTGCATGCGCCGTCGCCTACGCCGTGATCCCCGCCTTCATGACCGACGAGACGTCGGGCTGGTCCATCGCGTTCGCCGGCCTGTGCTGTGTGGTCGGGCTCGCGGCGGGCTTCTTCATCCAGACTCTGGGCAAGCGTTTCGACAAGCCCGGATCGCCGCGCATCATGGTCATCGCGCTGAGCTTCGTGATCGTCGGGCTGGCTCTGGCGATCGTCGCGTACACCACGCTCACCGTGCCGCTCGCGCTCATCGCGGCGGCGGTCCTCGGCTGCGGTTATGGGATGTCGCTGATCTCCGGGCTCCTCGAAGTCCAGCGGATCGCCCGCCCGGACGACCTCGCCGGGCTCACCGCGGTCTTCTACAGCCTCACCTACCTTGGCTTCGCGTCGCCCGCGATCATGGCGGCCGTCGCCTCGGCGTTCCCGTCGATCGGGTACCCGGAGATGTTCGGATTCGGCATCGCGATGGCGCTGCTGGCGGTGATCGTGGTGATCATCGGCAACCGGACGTCGATCGCCGGACCGCACACCGTGCGCAGTCGAGTCACCGACGTCGACGTGGACAAGGAGCCGGTCGGCTCCCGCTGACGCCCTGAACGGTGATTAGATGTCGCAATGAATGCGGCGATGCTGGCCAGCCGCGCCTCGGAGCTGCACGATCGGTTGCCGACGCGCGTCCAGAACGCGGTCACACTCGCGATAGGCGTCATCAGGGCGATCGCCGTCGGCAACGTGAGCGATCGCGCGATGACGCTCGCCGCGCAGGCGTTCACCTCGATCCTTCCGGTGATCCTGCTGCTCACCTGGCTGCCGGGCAACGACACCATTGACCGGAGCATCGAGATGTTCGGTCTGAAAGAGGGCCTCACGACCGCCGACAGCGGTTCGTACGCGTCGTTCGGAGTGGTCGGCGCGCTGATGACCCTCGTATCGGCGACGTCGTTCGCGCGCGCCCTGGAGCGCATGTACGTCGGCGTGTGGGACGTCCAGTCGATGGGCATCCGCGGGTGGTGGCGCTGGCTGTCGGCGGTCCTGCTCCTCGCGATCGTCGCCGTCGCCCAGGCCGGCGTCGCCGTCGGGTTCAACTCCGACGGGAAGAGCCTGGTCGGAGCGCTCGCCGGGACGTTCGTGCTCTGGACCGTCGCCTGGGCGATGTTGCCGCGGGTGCTGCTGTCCGAGCAGATCTCCCGCGGCGACCGTTGGCGTCTAGGACTGCTGACCGGAGCCGGATTGACCGCGTTCGTCGCCGTCACACAGGTCGCCTATGGTGCGGTCTTCGCCTCGGCCCGATCGTCGTTCGGCGTGCTGGGCGTGGTGTTCGCGGCGATCGGCTGGCTGTTCGTGTTCACCGCGATCGTCGTCGTGGCGACCATCGTGATTCGCGTGGCGACCGCGCAGGACGGCGTCTGACTCCAGGTCAGGCGTCGGGAAAGCCCTCGGGGTTCTTCGACTGCCAGCGCCACGTGTCGACGCACATGTCGTCGATGGTGCGGATCGCCTTCCAGCCGAGTTCGTCATTGGCCTTCGACGGGTCGGCCCAGTAAGCGGGGAGGTCGCCGGGACGGCGCGGGACGATCTCGTACGGGATGTCGCGGCCGCTGGCCCTGGAGAACGCGTTGACCACGTCGAGCACGGAGACGGCCGAACCGCTGCCGAGGTTCCACACCGAGAGCGGGGCGTCGCCAGCCGCGATGGTGTCGAGAGCTGCGAGGTGGCCCGCCGCGAGGTCTTCGACGTGGATGTAGTCGCGGACACCGGTCCCGTCCGGGGTGTCGTAGTCGTCGCCGAACACCGACAGCTTCTCCCGGCGTCCGACGGCCACCTGTGCCACGAACGGCATCAGATTGTTGGGAAGGCCGTTCGGATCCTCGCCGATCTCACCGCTCGGGTGCGCCCCGACCGGGTTGAAGTAGCGGAGCAGCGCGATGCGCCACGAGTCGTCGGCGACGGCGAGATCGCGCAGGATCTGCTCGATCATCACCTTCGTCCAGCCGTACGGGTTGGTGGCCGACGTCGGCATGTCCTCGGTGCGCTCGCGGACCGGGTTCTCGCCGTACACGGTGGCCGACGACGAGAACACGAACGTCCGCACGCCATGGGTGTCCATCGCCTGCAGCACCGACAGCGCAGTGTCGATGTTGTTGCGGTAGTAGGAGATCGGCTTGG
>JASLJL010000269.1 GCA_030152405.1 Gordonia sp. (in: high G+C Gram-positive bacteria)
CCGATCGGGTACAGCCGGTTCGCGAGGTCCTGTTTGCGTCGGACGTTGGCGTCGACGGCATCGACCGAGTACCCGCCCGCGGTTGGCCGGTCCGGCGGCTCGGCCGATCCGCCGGACACCACGGTCCACGGTGAGCCGCAGTCGACCAGCGCCTGATGCTTGGTCGCGTAGTAATCCGGGCTCGCCGACACCGCGACACCGGAGTCGCCGCCCGCCGCCGCGATCATGTGCGGGTGGTACCGCGTCGACAGCCAGGTTCCGTGGCCGACGGGCAGCCCGTCTCGCCACAGGTTTCGAAACGGGATAACCCGGGCGTCGGTCAACCGGTCGGCCAGCATCGTCGGAACCGTGTAGTCGTGGCCGGGGATGCACTCGACGACAGTCACGTCGCGGCCCGGTACCTCCCATGCGTCCAGCGTGTCGCGCACGAACGATGCGAGCCCGTCCACTCCGGAGCGGGCGCCCCAGGTGAACGCGTCGGTGAGGTCGCTCTGGGCGCACAGCACGACTCCCGAACCCTGCCGGGCAGGTCGTGGTCGGGCGAGGATCGCCGACAGCCAGGCGTCGTCGCCTGTCCGCGACAGCCCGGGTGCGCCCACGAGCAACGCCTCGCTGGGCGCGTCGCGCACGTCGAGCACGTCGAAGCGGCGAGCTGCGGCGAGCATCGCCTCGCCCGCGGCGCCGGTCACCGCGGGGGTGAACCCCGCGCCGGTCGCGACGGTGCGGGCGCCGGTCGCATCGGCGACGGCGACCATCGCCGACAGCAGTGCGGCGTGATGGGGCCAGACGGCGTTGACGTAGCCGCCGCCGACCAGGTGGATCGTGCCCGCCCGCAGCAGCATGTCGACACCCGCGTCGCTGCGTGGTGAGACGCCGAGGCTGCCTGCGGCCCGAGCGACCCATTCCCACGGTGCGTCGCGGTCCACATCGACCGCGGCCGGGTCGTTCGCATGGTGGACGAGTTCCCACAGGGTGTCGACGAAGATCGCACGACGGTTGGCGTGCTGCAGGAGCAGTGCGGCCTGGCCCGGACGGGGCGAGTCGACGACCACCCGGGCGAACGGCCGGCGGATGGCGAGGTGACGAAGCCAGGCCTCGGTGATCAGCTCGTCGCCGAAATTCGGGAATCCGGCCGTGGTCACCAGGTAGACGAGGTCCGCCGAGTCGGCGCGGTCGCGGACTCGGGCGCGTAGAGACCGCGTCCGCTGTGCGGCCGCGGTGAAAGGTCGGTTCATCAGTTCTCAGCGTCCCCGAGCAGACTCGCGACGTGGTCAGGGACGAACTTCGACAGCGACCGCGGCGGGCGGTGATACCCGCCCGTCGAGATCGGTTTCTTCGGCAGCTTCACCCGGGCCCGCTGGACGTGCGTGTAGGGGATGGTCGACAAGAGGTGCGAGATCATGTTGATGCGTGCGTTCTTCTTGCGATCGGACTCGACGACGAACCACGGGCTCGACGACGTGTCGGTGTGCACCATCATCTCGTCCTTGGCGCGCGAGTACTCCTCCCAGCGGTACACCGACTCGAGGTCCATGGGGCTCAGCTTCCACTGCCGCACCGGATCGTCGCGGCGCGAGCGGAACCGTCGGAGCTGCTCGTCGTCGGACACCGAGAACCAGTACTTGCGCAGCAGAATGCCGTCGTCGATGAGCATCTGCTCGAAGATCGGCGTCTGGCGGAGGAAACGGGTGTGCTCCTCGGGGGTGCAGAATCCCATCACCTTCTCGACGCCCGCCCGGTTGTACCAAGACCTGTCGAACAGGACGATCTCGCCGGTCGTCGGGAGCTTCTCCACGTAGCGCTGGTAGTACCACTGGCCGCGCTCGCGGTCGGTGGGAGCGGGCAGCGCCTCGACGCGGCACACTCGGGGACTCAGGTACTCGGTGATGCGCTTGATCGCACCGCCCTTGCCCGCGGCGTCCCGCCCTTCGAAGATGACGACGACGCGCGCGCCGGTCTCACGAACCCATTCCTGCAGGGCGACCAACTCGGTCTGCAGGCGGAACAACTCGGCCTCGTAGACGTCCTTGGAGAGCTTCGCCGCCGCATCGGGTGTCGGATTCTTCGCCATGCGGACGATCCTAGTGGCTCGTATTCGACTATTCGCCCGAGGTCGGCGGCGTGGCGCTGAGTCGAAGTCCCGTCGACGGGTCCTTGACGTTCGTCAGGCGGAGCTCGTCGCCGTCGACGGTGACCGTGGTGGCACCGTCCACGGCCGCCAGGACGGCCTGTTCGACGTCCATCACCTCGGGCGGGCAGATCTTGCGGGTGGTCGCGATCGGGCCGAACTCGACGCGCTGATCCTCACCGGATCCGCTCACCACCGCGTTGCCGTGCATCTGGTTGCAGCCGGCGAATCCGGAGAACGCGCCGTCGGCGCCGATCCGGAGAGTCGGCTTCACCCGCTCGAGAACCGCGGACGACTCGACGCCCTCGTTGCGGACGAGTCCGGTGACGGTCCACGTGGTTCCCGCCACCGCGCGCGACACGTGTTCGTTCAGCGTCACCTTCTGATCGCCGCGCGACAGGGTGAGGGTGCGACCGTCCAGGCGCCAGGTGAGCGGATCGCGAAACAGCGTCGCGATCCAGCCGTCGACCTTGTCGCGAGGCGGTGGGCACGCCATCATCGTGCCGACGAGGTGATCGACGGAGAGCGACTCTCCGTCGAACGTCGCGGTGCCGCCGTGACCGTTGCATCCGCCGTTCACGCTAACCCGATCACCTGCCGCGAAGGAGACGGTCAGCGGGCCGCCGCCCGGCACGATGCGGTTGGTCGCGGCGTCGGAGACGTAAGTCTTGCCGGTGAGCGCGCTCGGATCCGGATCGGCCGAGGAGTCGGCGTCCGATCCGCATGCCGACAGGCTGAGCATCGCCGCCGCGCCGAGCGCCAGGAATGTGCCGAGTCGGCGTCGGGCGGTGCGGCCGAGGTCGTGTCGCTGTTCCATGAGGGCCACGGTAGTCCAGCCGTACCGGCCGACGAGCCGCCGAGCCGCGTACGGTAGATCACGATCGGACACAGAACCACGTGAGGAACAGGTAGCTAGTGGGTAAGTTCTCGAACGCCATGTGGCGCCTGCTCGGCGCTCAAGCGTCGCGCAACCAGTCGCAGTCCATCTCGCTGATCGAGCAGTCGCACGAGCACGAGGAGTGGGCGAAGGGGTTGACCGACGACGAATTCGCCGGTGCTGCAGCAGATCTCGAGATCAGCACGGTCGATGGTCGGGCCAAGTTCCTCGCCTTGATCCGCGAGGCCGGCGACCGGGCGGTGTCGATGACCCCATTCGACGTCCAGTTGCAGGGCGCACTGCGCATGCTCGACGGCGACGTGGTCGAGATGGCCACCGGTGAGGGCAAGACGCTGGCGGGCGCGATTGCCGCCATCGGATACGCCCTCGAGGGCAAGCGCGTGCACGTGGTCTCGGTGAACGACTACCTCGCCGGGCGTGACGCCGAGTGGATGCGCCCGCTGTACGACCTCTTCGGCGTCTCCGTCGGCGCGATCTCCGAGCATTCGTCGCGGGAGGACCGTCGCGCCGCCTACGACTGCGACGTCACGTACGCGTCGGTCAACGAGATCGGGTTCGACGTCCTCCGCGATCAACTCGCGTTGCACGAGGACGAACTCGTGGCGCCGGTCCCCGAGGTCGTCATCGTCGACGAGGCGGACTCGGTCCTCGTCGACGAGGCGCTCGTTCCGCTGATCCTGGCCGGATCGACCGAGGCCGAGACCCCGAACAGCGCGATCCACGAAGTCGTGTCGCACCTGCGGTCCAAGCACTACGACGTCGACACCGACGGCCGCAACGTGTCGCTCACCGAAGAGGGCGCCCGTTTCGTCGAGGACACGCTCGGCGGCATCGACCTGTACGGCGACGACCACGTCGGCACCACGCTGGTCCACGTGAACGTCGCGCTCTACGCCTACTACCTGCTCGAACGCGATGTGCACTACATCGTGCGCGACGGCGGCGTCCACCTCATCAACGCCTCCCGCGGCCGCGTCGCACGTCTGCAGCGGTGGCCCGACGGCGTCCAGGCCGCGGTCGAGTACAAGGAGGGCCTCAAACCGACCGCGTCGGGCGAGGTGATCGACACGATCACCGTCCAGGCGCTCATGAGTCGGTACCCACGCGTGGCCGGCATGACCGGTACGGCGATCGCCGCGGGCGAGCAGTTCCGCCAGTTCTACGGTCTCGGCGTCTCGCAGATCCCGTCGAACATGCCGAACGTCCGAGAGGACGAACCGGACCGCGTGTTCGACAACAAGGCCAACAAGATGGAGGCCGTCGTCGAGTACGTCAAGGACGTGCACGACACCGGCCAGCCGGTCCTGATCGGCACCCACGACGTCGCGCAGTCGGAGGAGTTGGCGTACTTCCTCGAACGCGCAGGCGTCCCGTCGGTCGTCCTGAACGCCAAGAACGACCCGGAGGAGGCGGCGATCATCGCCGAGGCCGGTCGCAAGGGCGCCGTCACGGTGTCCACGCAGATGGCCGGTCGAGGAACCGACATCCGTCTCGGCGGCTCGGACGGCGACGATGAGGCACGCGAGGAGGTCGTGGAACTCGGCGGGTTGTGCGTGGTCGGCACGGGCCGCTACGACACCGAGCGTCTGGACAATCAGCTGCGCGGCCGCGCCGGGCGCCAGGGTGATCCAGGCAAGTCCGTCTTCTTCTCCAGCCTGGAAGATCCGCTGGTCACGAAGAACCACATGCATCTGCGTGAGTCGCAGCCGATCGACAGCGACGGATCGATGGGCGCGCGCGGCGTGGAGATCGTCCAGCAGGCGCAGCGGATCGCCGAAGGCGCGATGCTTCAGCTCCACGCCAACACCTGGAACTTCAACGCTCAGGTCAACGAGCAGCGGAACTCGATCGTCCGGCGACGGATGTCGATCCTGAAGACCGACAAGGCGTTCACCGACCTGAAGGAACTCGAGAGCGAGAGGTACGAGGAGCTCTCAGACACGGTGAGCGACGAGGTCCTCGAGGACGTCGCTCGACAGATCGTCCTGTTCCACCTGGACCGGGCCTGGGCCGATCATCTCGCCTACGTGGCCGACGTGCAGGCCAGCATTCATCTCCGGGCGCTCGGCCAGCAGAGCCCGCTCGAGGAGTTCCACAAGTTGATCTTCGCCGAGTTCACCAAGCTCGTCGAGGAGGCGATGGAAGCCGCGCGGGAGACGTTCCGAACGGCGACCATCACCGCCGACGGCATCGACTTCGACGACTCGGACATGCACCGGTCGACGATGACCTGGACTTACCTCGTGCACGAGAACCACTTCGCGTCCGCGGGCGCGCAGGCGGTTCAGGGGATCGTGGGAATCTTCCGGTGACCGAGGAACCGTCGTCCCCGCGCGTGGCGGCGGAGAAGAGCGACGCCGTCTGGACGGTGCCGAACGCGCTGAGCGTGCTGCGCCTCGCTCTGATCCCGGTGTTCATCTGGCTGCTCATGGTGGAGGAGTCGGCGGGCTGGGCGTTCGTCGTCCTGTTCGTGTCCGGCGTGACCGACTGGCTGGACGGAAAGCTGGCTCGGTGGCTCGGGCAGTCGTCCAAGCTGGGTGCGCTCCTGGACCCGGCGGCCGACCGCCTCTACGTGATCGTGATCCCGATCTGCTTCGGGTTGCGCGACTTCGTGCCGTGGTGGCTGATCGGCGTGATCGTCGGTCGCGACGTGCTGCTGTTCGCCACGGCTCCGCTGCTCAAGTCCCGCGGCGTGACGGCGCTCCCGACGCTCTACATCGGAAAGGCCGCCACGTTCGCGCTGATGAGCTCGTTCCCGTGGCTGCTCGCCGGGCAGATCGACGGTGCGATCGGGACGTTCGCGTACCCGTTCGGCTGGGCGTTGCTGATCTGGGGTGTGGGTCTGTACGTGTGGACGCTCGTCCTGTACTGGATTCAGACCGTCGACGTCGTGCGCACCATGCCGTCCGTTCGGGCCTGAATCTGATCCCTGCCGCTGTCGAGGACGGCTTCGGCAGATAGAGTTCTTTTCGGTCACGTCGGGGGGATCGCTCCCGATGTTCGTAGTCCCTGTGAAGCAGAGAGGCAGTTCCGTGAGCGAGACGAAGATTCCGGAGAACCTGAAGTACACCGCCGAGCACGAGTGGATCTCGAAGGTCGGCGACAAGACGGTCCGCATCGGCATCACCGACTTCGCGCAGGACGCGCTCGGCGACGTGGTCTTCGTTCAGCTGCCCGACGCCGATTCGGCGGTCGAGACGGGGGAGTCGTTCGCCGAGGTCGAGTCGACCAAGAGCGTCTCGGACATCTTCGGCCCCATCGACGGGACCGTCTCCGCGGTCAACGATGCGCTCGAGGGCTCGCCCGAACTCGTCAACTCGGCTCCGTACGAGGACGGCTGGCTCGTCGAGGTCACCGTCGCCGATGACGCCGACCTCGACGCGATCCTCGACGATCTGCTCGACGCGGCCGGCTACGCAGCAGCCATCAGCGGCTGACCGGACGTCAATCTGAACGATTGGCTAACGATCCGTCACGTCAGCGTCGACGATGCCTCACCTGATCGGTGGGGGCGGATACAATTGCCAATGTTCGTTCGTTCCCGCCCGACCCCGGGTGGAGAGCGAACAAAACCGGTAGGTTCGGATGTGATCGTCCGACCTTCCGGGAACAGACGTTTCAGCGTCGAAACGCGATCTGTTGCAACACGAATAGGCGAGTGATCGCACTGTCCGGGAACCCCGGGGCGGGCGATCGCAGTTGTTAAGGAGATGTGGTGACCGGTAACGACAACGGTTTTGAGGCGCCTGTGGAGACGACTTCGGTCTTCCGCGAGGAGTTCATCAAGGAGATCGATGCTCCCGCGACGACGGGTGAGCCCGCCGACACCGGTGTGGAGCGTCTCTCGCCCGGCACTGCGCTGCTGGTGGTCAAGCGTGGCCCCAACGCGGGTTCGCGGTTCCTGCTCGACCAGGCTGCCACGTCGTCGGGGCGCCATCCCGACAGTGACATCTTCCTCGACGACGTCACGGTGAGCCGTCGTCACGCCGAGTTCCGCCGCGACGGCGACGACTTCCAGGTCGTCGACGTGGGCAGCTTGAACGGCACGTACGTCAACCGCGAGCCCGTCGACACCGCGACGCTGGCCAATGGCGACGAGGTCCAGATCGGCAAGTTCCGTCTGGTGTTCCTCGCCGGTCCGCGCGCAGGGGAAGCGTGAGCGCTTCTGCCGCACGTTCGGACGCCGGAGGCGAACGGACGATGTCCATCGGGGCGGTCCTGGCGATCCTGAGTGAGGATTTCCCGGACGTCACGATCTCGAAGATCCGCTTCCTGGAGGCGGAGGGGTTGGTGACCCCGGAGCGCGCTCCGTCCGGTTACCGGCGGTTCAGTGACTCCGACTGCGAGCGCTTGCGGTTCGTGCTCACCGCGCAGCGCGACCGCTATCTGCCGTTGAAGGTGATTCGCGAGCAGCTCGACGCGATCGACGACCAGCAGTCCGACGCGGCGGGCGGCGCCCGCCTGCTGACGTCGGCGCGGACGGCCGTCGCGCCGGCCACCGACTTCTCCTCTCGGGGCGGTCGGGTGGACCGGGAGTCGCTCATCGAGCGGACGGGCGTCGACTCGGCGTTCATCTCCGAGTTGATGCGCAACGGTCTGCTGTCGTCGGGTCCCGGCGGTTTCTTCGACGAGGACGCGGTGCGTCTGGTCGAGGCCGCGGCGGCGTTGGCCAACTTCGGCGTGGAGACACGTCACCTGCGTGCGTTCAAATTGAGTGCCGATCGTGAAGCGGGCCTCGTCGCTCAGATCGCCGGACCCATCGCCAAGGGCAAGGGGACCGGCGCGCGCGACCGGGCGGAGGAACTCGTGCGTGAGATGGCCGCGCTGTCGGTCACGTTGCACACGCAGCTCGTCAAGGCCGCGGTCCGCACCGCGCTCGACTAGTTCCGCTACGACTCAGATCGACCACGCTGCGAGGAGGGTTTTCGATGGGTGAGATGCGAATCGTGGGGATCCGAGTGGAGCCCCCGCAGAATCAGCCGGTGCTGCTCCTTCGCGAGGTCACGGGGTCTCGCTATCTGCCGATCTGGATCGGCCAGAGCGAAGCCGCCTCGATCGCCCTGCGGCAGCGTGGCGTCGAACCTCCGCGTCCCTTGACCCACGACCTGATCGTCACGCTGATCGAGTCGTTCGGTCGGAACCTCGTCGAGGTGCGGATCGTGGACATGCAGGAGGGCACGTTCTTCGCCGAGATGGTGTTCGACGGCGATGTTGTGGTCGAGGCGCGGCCGTCCGACGCGATCGCGGTGGCGATGCGCACCAAGGCGCCGATCGTCGCCTCCGACGATGTTCTCGACGACGCGGGTCTGTTGATTCCCGAAGAGGATTCCGCCGCATCGGCCGAGGAGGAGGAGTCGAGCGACGAAGCCGTCGAGGCGTTCCGCGAGTTCCTCGATCAGGTGTCGCCGGAAGACTTCCTCGGCCCTGATTCCCCCAGCTGATCGCCTCCCGAGTCACACCAGTAACACCAGTCTCAGAGGTAACGGAAACGTCACATCTGAACCTAAAGTTGAGGTTTACGGTGTGTTGCGTTGATCGGGGCCTCGAAGCCCCATAATTTCATTCCCAGCACCGAAGCGCTTCGCTTCGGGATACACGCAGACTGCGTGCGGGAGTACTCTTGATTGAGGGCTCGCGCCAGCAGTCCTGTTCACGAGGGAGTGTCACCGTGGGCGATATGCCGTCCGATCGTCGGTCCGATGCCGTAACCGAGCCCGTTCAGGGGGGACTCGACGACATCGCTCCGGGTCTGTTCCCGAACGACACCGTTCCCGACGAGCTCGTCGGATATCGAGTGCCGACGGCGTGCCAGATCGCCGGCATCACCTACCGTCAGCTCGACTACTGGGCCCGCACCCAGCTCGTGGTCCCGTCCATCCGCGGCGCGGGCGGCTCGGGAACGCAGCGGCTGTACTCCTTCAAGGACATCCTCGTTCTGAAGATCGTGAAGCGACTGCTCGACACGGGCATCTCACTGCAGAACATCCGCGTGGCCGTCGATCACCTCCGCCGACGCGGCGTCGAGGACCTCGCCCGCATCACGTTGTTCTCCGACGGCACCACCGTCTACGAGTGCACCTCCGCCGAAGAGGTCGTCGACCTCCTGCAGGGCGGCCAGGGCGTGTTCGGCATCGCCGTCTCGGGTGCCATGCGCGAGCTCACCGGCACGATCTCCGACTTCCCGGCCGAACGCGCCGACGGCGGCTTCAGTGAAGAGTCCCCGGAGGACGAGCTCGCCGCACGCCGCAAGAACCGCGACGCCAAGACCGGCTAGCAGCCGGACGCCTCAAAAGTCACGCGGTGGCCTTGGTTGAACCAAGACCGCCGCGTGACTTTTGTGGCTTTCCGCTCACCCCGTCCTGCGCGAACACGGATTCACCGCCGCACCTTGGTATCCTGTGCTGGCGCCGCTACGCCGCGGGAGAGCGTCGTCCTCGGACGGCCGCCGAAGGAGCAACACCTCTCCGTCAAACTCTCAGGCACCCCGGACCGTGGCATCTGCCGGCGTCTCTGGAAAGTGACGGTTCGTCCGTCCGCCCACGGTGAAAGGTCGCGGTCGTCCGCGGCTGAATCTCTCAGGCGTCGTCCGCGACAAGACAGAGGGGGAGGGCCCGTGTCCGGGCGTGGTGCCCGGACCGACAAGTTAGGTCCCTTCGTGTCGGACGCAACCCTGCCGAACTCCGCCCCCGCCTCACCTTTCGCCCAGCGCCACCTCGGACCGGACGCTGCGGAGCTCGCGAAGATCCTCGACGTTCTCGGTGTGTCGTCGCTCGACGAACTCGCCGCCGACGTGGTTCCCGCGACGATCGCCGACGGCGTCGACGCTGACGGACTCCCGGTCGGGCTCGACTCGCTTCCCGCGCCTCTCAGCGAAGCAGCCGCGACCGCGGCGATGCGCGAGCTGGCGAACCGCAACGTCGTCGCCCGGTCGATGATCGGCCTGGGCTACTACGACACGCACACTCCTGCGGTGATCAAGCGGAACATCCTCGAGAATCCGGCGAGGTACACGGCCTACACGCCGTACCAGCCGGAGATCAGTCAGGGCCGACTCGAAGCGCTCCTCAACTTCCAGACGAAGGTCGCCGACCTGACCGGCATGGAAGTCGCCAACGCGTCGATGCTCGACGAGGGCACCGCCGCAGCCGAGGCGATGACGCTGCTGCGCCGCGCCGGAAAGTCGAAGTCCCCGCGCCTCGTCGTCGACTCCGATCTGTTCCCGCAGACCCGCGCCGTCATCGAGACCCGCGCGGAGCCGTTGGGCATCGAGGTCGTCGAGGTCGATCTCGACCCGTCCGCGGCCGACGCCGGGCTGCCCGAGGGCGACTTCTTCGGCGTGATCTTCCAGACCCCGGGCGCGTCCGGGCGCATCGTCGACGCCGGCCCGATCATCACCGCCGCGCACGACCGCGGAGCGCTCGTCGCGGCGGGCGTCGACCTGCTAGCGGCCACCCTGATCACCGCTCCGGGTGAACTCGGGGCCGACGCGTGCTTCGGAACGACGCAGCGATTCGGTGTCCCGATGGGCTTCGGCGGACCGCACGCCGGCTACCTCGCGGTCCCGACAAAGGTGACTCGCCAGCTCCCCGGCCGACTCGTGGGCGTCTCCAAGGACGCCGACGGCAACCTCGCGTACCGGCTCGCGCTGCAGACCCGCGAACAGCACATCCGACGCGAGAAGGCGACGAGCAACATCTGCACCGCGCAGGTCCTGCTGGCGATCATCGCCGCCATGTACGCCTCCTACCACGGTCCGGACGGTCTCAAGGCCATCGCTCAGCGCGTCCACGGTCACGCCGCGGATCTCGCGAACCGTCTCGCGGGAGCGGGCTTCGATCTGACGAGCGATTCGTTCTTCGACACCGTCGAGGCGGTCGCTCCCGGACGTGCGGCCGACATCGTCGCGGCGGCCAAGGCCAAGGGCGTCAACCTGCGACTCGTCGACTCCGACCGGGTCGGCGTGGCCTGCGACGAGACCACCACGGCCGACGACGTCGCCGCGGTCGTCGAGGCGTTCGGCGCCGCCGATGCGCAGCCCGCCGCGTTCGCCGTCGACATCGAGACGCGGACCAGCGAGTACCTCGAGCACGTCGCGTTCCACGCGTACCGCACCGAGACGGCGATGCTGCGTTACCTGCGCGAGTTGTCGGACAAGGACATCGCCCTGGACCGCAGCATGATCCCGCTCGGCTCGTGCACCATGAAACTGAACGCCGCCACCGAGATGGAGCCCATCACCTGGCCCCAGATCGGCGGGCTGCACCCGTTCGCGCCGCTCGGCGACTCGGAGGGCATGCGCGAACTCATCACCACGCTGGAGAGCTGGCTGGTCGCCGTCACCGGCTACGACCGGGTGAGCCTGCAGCCCAACGCGGGTTCGCAGGGGGAGTACGCGGGGCTTCTCGCCATCCGCAAGTACCACCTGTCGCGCGGTGACGACGCACGCGACGTCTGCCTGATCCCGTCGAGCGCTCACGGCACCAATGCGGCCTCGGCCGTGATGGCCGGACTGCGCGTCGTGGTGGTCGCGAGCCGCGACACCGGCGACGTCGACATCGACGACCTGCGGGCCAAGATCGAGAAGCATCGCTCCGAGCTCGCGGCGATCATGATCACGTACCCGTCGACCCACGGTGTGTTCGAGCACGAGGTGACCGACATCTGCAACGCCGTCCACGAGGCGGGCGGTCAGGTGTACGTCGACGGTGCGAACCTGAACGCGATGGTCGGCCTGGCCCGGCCGGGGCAGTTCGGCGGCGACGTGTCGCACTTGAACCTGCACAAGACGTTCTGCATCCCCCACGGCGGCGGTGGACCCGGCGTCGGTCCGGTCGCGGTCCGCGAGCATCTCGCTCCGTTCCTGCCCGGCCACCCGCTGGCGTCCGAACTGCCGGAGACCGGCGTGACGATCTCGGCGGCGCCGTACGGCTCGGCGTCGATCCTGCCGATCACGTACGCCTACATCGCCATGATGGGCGCCCAGGGACTGCGTGCCGCGTCGCTGACCGCCATCGCGTCGGCCAACTACATCGCGCGCCGCCTCAGCGACTACTACCCGATCCTCTACACCGGTGAGAACGGATGGGTCGCACACGAGTGCATCCTCGACCTCCGTGACATCTCGAAGGAGACCGGCGTGAGCGTCGACGACGTCGCCAAGCGACTCGCCGATTACGGTTTCCACGCTCCGACCATGAGCTTCCCGGTCGCGGGCACCCTGATGGTCGAGCCGACCGAGAGTGAGAACCTCGCGGAGATCGACGCGTTCATCGACGCGATGATCAAGATCCGCGGCGAGATCGAGAAGGTCGCGGACGGGACGTGGGCGGTGGACGACAACCCGCTGGCCGGCGCACCGCACACCGCCGAGTGCCTGGTGGCCGAGTGGGACCACGGATACGACCGCCTCACGGCCGTCTACCCGAACGGGCTGCCGTCGTCGGGTGCACGACCGAAGGTGTGGCCGTCGGTCCGGCGCATCGACGGCGCGTTCGGCGACCGGAACCTGGTCTGCAGCTGCCCGCCGCTCGACGCGTTCGCCGAGTAGGCAGGCGGACCAGACTAGGCGGACAGTGCTAGGCGGCGGCCGGGTCGCGGAGTGCTACCCCGCGGGTGGCGAGCAGCGGCGCGACGTCGTCGAGCAGGACCCGAATGAGGCTCGTCGCGTCCGGTCCGCGGAGGGTGACGCCGTCGGCGACGTGAGCCGCCGACACGTCGTTCAGGAGGCTCGCGAGCGTTGCGGCCGTCCCCGGATGGACGATGGTCCCGGTCCGAGCACCCGCGGACCAGCCGGGATGCTGGTCCGCGTACTCGGCGTACGCGTGTGCGACGCTGTCGGACACGTGCACGTCGAGATCGACGAACACCGGCCGCGACGACCGCGAGGTCACGTGCGCCGCTTCGCCGAGGCTGCCGGTGCGGATCCGCGTGACGGGCGCGTCGTCGGACGCGGTGAGCTCGACCCAGTCGGAGCCGTCGGCCTCCACTGCGATGCGAAGTGTGCGGTCAGTAGTCATGATGGGCTCTCCTGTTCCAGCCGGCGGAACCGGCTGCGGTGGAAGACGAGGGGTTCGGAGTCGGGCGTCGCGAAGTGCCCGAGGACCTCGAGCAGCGCGATGACGTGGTCGCCCGCGGGCAGAACGCTGTGGACTCGGGTGTGGAAGCCTGCGGCGGCACCGTCGATTTGGACGGAGCCCGCGTCGGTGGACGTCCAGTCGACGCCGTCGAACCGCTCCGCGGCGGGCCGACGGAGACGGTCGGCCACCTCGTGCTGCTCGTGCGAGAGCACACTGACGCCCCAGTGCGCGGATTCGCTGAGCACGGGAAGGGTGGTCGACGTTCGGGCGATGTTGACCGACACCAGCGGCGGGTCGAGGGACACCGAGGTGAACGACGAGGCGACGATGCCTGCCGGTCCGTCGGGTCCGGTCGCCGCGACGACGACCAGACCGGACGGGAACTGGGCGAACACGCGACGCAGTTCGACGGGGTCAGTGCTGACGTGAGAAGCGAGCATGGCTGTCATGATCTCGGCGATCAGTCCTTTCTGGTGGTGGTCGTCCCAGTCAGCGGGCGGCGGGAACGAACGGGTTTCCGACTCCGGTGAGCGAGTCCGCTCGACCGTTGAAGAGTCCGCGCCGGTTCAGCTCGGGGATCACTCCTTCGCCGAACCAGTACAGTTCCTCGAGGTGCGGGTAGCCGGACAGGACGAACTCGCTGATGCCGACGGCCGCGTACTCGGCGATCAGGTCGGCCACCTCGGCGTGCGACCCGACGAGTGCGGTGCCCGCGCCGCCGCGGACGAGGCCGACTCCCGACCACAGGTTCGGCACGATCTCGAGCGATCGGGGATCGGTCCATGAACCGTCGGCCCGCTGCGTCTCATGAAGCGCCCGCATCGACGCCTGACCGGTCGACTCGCTGCGCCCGAGTCCGTCTTGGACATGTGCGACGGTGTCGTCGTCGAGTGCCGCGAGGAGTCGTCCGGCCTCCGACCACGCCTGCTCGGAGGTGTCTCTGGTGATGACGTGCAGGCGCACTCCGAACGACACGGTCCGGCCCTCCTGTGCGGCCAGCCCACGGATCCACTCGATCTTCTTCGCCACCGCGGCAGGCGGTTCGCCCCACGTCAGGTAGACGTCGCTGTGCCGCGCGGCGACCACACCCGCCTCGGGCGACGATCCGCCGAAATAGATCGGCGGGGCCGGATCGGGGAGGGTCGCGAGGGTCGCGTCGTCGACCGTG
>JASLJL010000063.1 GCA_030152405.1 Gordonia sp. (in: high G+C Gram-positive bacteria)
CTCGCGCCGACCTCGCCGCGTTCAAGGTCCCGCGCAGCATCCGGTTCATCGACGAACTCCCGCGCACGCCGACCGGCAAGCTTGTGAAGGGCGACCTGCGTGCGGCGGTGCTCGACGGGTGACTTGACGGGACGTTCCCACCGAAGCGACTGGACAACTGTCCAGAACGTTGTACGATCCGGCGCATGAGCAATCCCACGACCGCCGTCATCGGCGCGGGCATCAGCGGCCTCACATCGTCCAAGATGCTCACCGACTACGGCGTGCCGCACACAGTGTTCGAGACGTCCGATCGCATCGGCGGCAACTGGGCGTTCGGCAATCCGAACGGCCACTCGAGCGCGTACCGATCGCTGCACATCGACACGTCCAAGCACCAGTTGTCGTTCCGCGACTTCCCGATGCCGGACCACTACCCCGACTTCCCGCATCACACGCAGATCAAGCAGTACCTGGACGACTACGCGACCGCCTTCGGTCTGCTGTCGACGATCGAGTTTCAGAACGGCGTCGAACACGCGGTGCGCCTTCCCGACGGCGGGTGGGAGCTGACCACACAGCGAGGTGAGACGCGACGATTCGATCTTCTGGTCGTCGCCAACGGCCACCACTGGGATCCCCGCTGGCCCGACTTCCCGGGATCGTTCCACGGAATCGAGATGCACGCCCACCACTACGTCGATCCGCAGACGCCCCACGACTTCGCCGGCAAGCGGATCGTCGTCGTCGGGTTGGGGAACAGCGCGGCCGACATCGCCGTCGAACTGTCGTCGAAGGCCCTCGACACCGAGCTGTACCTCTCGACTCGGTCGGGGGCATGGATCGTGCCTAAGTACGTCGCGGGACAGCCCGCCGACAAGTTCTACAAGACGAGTCCGTACATCCCGACTTCCTGGCAGCGGAAGGTCGCGCAGCTCGGTCAACCGCTGATGTCCGGACGGCCGGAGAATCTCGGGCTGCCGACGCCCAACCACAAGTTCTTCGAGGCACACCCCACACAGTCGGTGGAACTGCCTCTTCGCCTCGGGTCCGGTGACGTGATCCCGAAGCCGAACATCGAGAGGCTCTACGGGCGGACCGTGCACTTCGTCGACGGCACCGTCGTCGACGACGTCGACGTCCTCGTCTACGCCACCGGCTACAACATCACGTTCCCGTTCTTCGACCCCGAGTTCATCAGCGCACCGGACAACCGGATCGACCTTTACAAACGCATGATGTACCCGGGGATCGACGATCTGCTCTTCGCCGGGTTCGCGCAGGCGACGCCCACTCTGTTCCCGTTCGTGGAGGCGCAGGCTCGACTGGTCGGTGCCTACGCGGTGGGCCGGTATCGCCCGCCGTCACCCGGCGAGATGCGTCGGGTGATCGAAGAGGACACCCGCAAGTACACCGGCCACATGCTCGACCGCCCCCGTCACACGCAGCAGCTCGACTACTTCCTGTACGAGCACGACATGCGGGTCAAGGAACTCCCCGCGGGTGCGCGCCGCGCCGCGTCGGACGGTCCCGTCACGTGGGCGGGCGTCACGACGGGGGTGCTGTCATGACCGCTCCGGTCAATGTCTGGTTCGACTCGTCCGGCACCCGCTGTTCCGGATGGTTCTTCCCCGTCGACGGCGACACCCTCGAGCCGGTCATCGTGATGGCGCACGGGCTCGGCGGGACCGTCGACGCGGGTCTCGTGCCGTTCGCCGAACGGTTCGCCGCCGACGGCTACCCGGTGTTCGCGTTCGACTACCGAGGATTCGGAGCGTCGGAGGGCTCGCCGCGTCAACGCGTCTCGCTCGCCGGTCAGATCGACGACTACCGCGCCGCGTGCCGGGCGGTGGCCGACCTGCCCGGGGTCGACGCGTCGCGAATCGTGCTGTGGGGCGTCTCACTGTCGGGCGGTCATGTCCTCCAGGCAGCGGTCGGACGAGACGACATCGGCGCCGTCATCTCGGTGGTGCCGATGGTCAGCGGAATGGCGGCGGCCCGTCACGCGCTGCCGCAGCATTCCGCGGCGACCTTGGCCCGCTCGACGGCCACCGGAGTGCTGAGCGGCGTCCGACAACGATTCGGCGGCCAACCGGCCACGATTCCCCTGGTCGGACCGCCGGGCTCGCTCGCCGCGCTGACGGCCGACGGGTACCGGGAGGCGTACGAATCGATCGCGGGCCCGACCTGGCGCAACGAAGTGGACGCCGCGATCGGTGGAGAGCTCGGACGGTGTCGCGCGCACAAAGCGGCGGCCTCGGTCGACGCGCCCCTGTTCGTGCAGATCGCCGACTTCGACCGAGCGGCGCCGCCGCATTCGGCGGCGAAAGCGGCTTTCGCCGGACACGCCCAGGTCCGGCACTATCCGTGCGACCACTTCGACGTCTTCGCCGGTCGCGACTGGTTCGAGCCCGCAGTGACCCATCAACTCGACTTCCTGGCGAACGCACTGCACTGACCGTCCGTGACCCAACTGTGATGTAGTACGTTCGGTGGACGGGAGCAGCAGACGTCGAGGGGGCGAACATGGGGGGACACCGGAGGTTCGGGCGGCACAGGTCCGGACGACACAGACGTGCACTCGCGACGGCGGTGCTCGTCGCAGTGGCGTCGGTGAGCGTGCCACCCGCGTTCGCCGAGTCGCCTGTGCCTGCTCCACCTCAGCCGCCGCGCCCGGGCGCACCGCTCTCGTCTGCGCCGACCCCGCCGCCTCGGCCTTCCCCCGGTCCGTCCCATCGCCCGCACCTGCCGGAGATCGGACCGTCGACGGCGCCGGGCGTGACCACTCTCCCGTCGACGACGCCGACCGATCCGCCGAGCCCGACCAGTGCTCCCCCGCCGTCGTCGTCGCCGACACTGCCGCCCGTGACGATCCCGCCGACCTCCGAGGTCACGGGAGACGGAACGGTGTCGGTGATCGCCCTCGACTCCGACAGCGGCGAACCGGTCCGAGGCGCGGTCCTGCAGCTCGCCTCCGACGGCGGCCAGCGGACAGTGAGCACCCCTGCGTCCGTGACCACGCCCGCAGGCGAGGTCACGCTCACCGCGGTCGGCGCTCCGGCGGGCTACCGGTACGAGGGCACCGTGTTCCGGTCCGGCGCCGTCGAGCCGGGAAAGATCAGCTCGTTTACTTTCCAGCTCCGCCGCAAGCCCGCCGGGGGCGGCGTCATCCAGGCCGTCGCGCGCAACCGGGTGTCGGGGGCCCCGATCCCCGGTGCCGCGTTCACCGTCAAGCGGTGTTCGGGAACCTACATCGACTCCCCGTACACCGGACCCGATGGCGTCGCCACTCTGCGAGGAGTCGAACCGGGTTGTTATCGCGTCACCGAGTCGTCGACGCCCGCCGGCTACGAGATCGACCGGGACAGCCACGACGTCACCGTCTCCGCGATGTCCACGTCGACGGTGACCGTGTACGACATGCCGCTCCACTACCGGGTCGTCCGTGATCCCGCCCGACGCGTGCCGGTGGCGTCGATCCCGACGGGGCGCGACCACTGAGATGACACGTGCCCGCACACTCGCGATGGTCGCCGTCGCCGTCGCCTCGTTCTCGCTGGTTAGTTGCGGGGAGCAAAGCGCGTCGCCGCCGTCGGATCGGACGCCGCGCAGCCTGCCCGCCCCGATCAGCGCAGAGTCGCCCGACCGGTCGACTCCGATCCACCTCGACGTCGACGGCGACAGCGCACCGATCGACCCGGTCGCGACCGACGCCGAAGGAACTCTGCTCCCGCCGTCCGACGTCGGCAGACTCGGCTGGTGGGTCGACTCGTCGCTGCCGGGTTCCGGCGCCGGCACTGTGGTGGTCGCGGGCCATGTCGACGACGGTCAGCGCACCGGTTGGGCGTCGCGCTTCGCGCAGCTGGCGAAAGGTGACGGCGTCACCGTGGTCACCGTCGCCGGACAGCGGCTCGACTACCGCGTCACGAGCGTCGTCGACGCACGCCGGGAGGGCTCCGGACCGAGCTCGGTGCCGTACGACGAGTTGAACCGGCAGACCGGCCCGGAGACACTCGCCCTCGTGACGTGCGGCGGTCCGTTCGTTGGTCCGCCGCTCGGCTATCGGGACAACGTCGTCGTCTTCGCCTCGCCGGTGTGACCGGCCGTCAGGCGAGTTCGATGAGCTCCTGATACTCGTCGGACCAGTGATCCTCGGTGCCGTCGGGCAGCAGGATCACGCGCTGCGGCTCCAGGGCCTCGGCGGCACCCGGGTCGTGTGTCACCAGGACGACGGCGCCGGTGTAGCTCCGCAGCGCCTCGAGGACCTGCTCACGCGAGATCGGGTCGAGGTTGTTGGTCGGCTCGTCGAGCAGCAGGACGTTCGCCGCAGACGAGACGAG
>JASLJL010000067.1 GCA_030152405.1 Gordonia sp. (in: high G+C Gram-positive bacteria)
CGCCGCCCGCGTGACCATCGTCGGCGGGGGACTCATCGGGCGGGAGGTCGCCGCCTCCGCCGCGGCCCGCGGCTTGGACGTCGACGTGATCGAGGCCGCCGACCGCCTTCTCGGACGCGTGGCGCCCGAGCCCGTGTCGGAGTGGTTCGCCGACCTGCATCGTCGCAACGGAGTGAATCTACGGCTCGGTTCGGCGGTCTCCTCGGCGAGCGCGGACGCTGTCGTCCTCGCCGACGGATCGACAGTCGACGGGCCCGTCGTCGCCGCGGTCGGAATGACGCCGGACGTGGCGCTCGCCGCACAGGCGGGGATCGAGACCACTCGCGCGGGGATCGTCGTCGACAACGCCTTCGGGACCAGTGCCCCCGACGTCTTCGCGGCCGGCGACGCGGCGGCGCCGCCGGACCTGCTGACCGGTGAGCCGTCGCCGGGTGGGCACTGGTTCGGGTCGACCGACCAGGGCAAAGCTGCCGCGGCCTCCGTGCTCGCCGCACTCGACGGCACGACCACCGACGCGTTCCGAGACGTCCCGCGGGCGTGGACGGTCCAGTACGGGGTCAATGTGCAGATCGTCGGGTGGCCGTCCGATGGCGAGATCGAGATCGACGGGTCGCTCGCCGACGACGACGCGACCGTGCGGGTCACCCGCGACGGCAGGCTCGTCGGCGCGGTGGCGGTCGGACGTGCCGCTCAGGCTCGTGCATGTCGAGCAGAGATCGATGCGGCGCTAGGGTCGATGGTGTGAGCGCACCGACCAACGAACGGCCGACGTACGCGGCAGCGAGCAAGATGCTGCTGCGTACGTCGCTGCTCGACGGACTCCGCGAGCTCCTCGCGGTCAAGGACTGGGCTCAGGTCACCATGAGCGATGTCGCGAAACACGCCGGCGTCAGCAGACAGACCGTCTACAACTAGTTCGCGTCGCGCAACGGCCTCGCACAGGCGTACGCGCTGCGCCTGGTGGAACAGTTCACCACCGAGATCGCCGCGGCCGTCGAGGCCATGCCCGACGACGTCGAAGGCGCGCTGACCGCAGGCTTCTCCGGATTCTTCGCCAGCGCGGGCGAGGACCCGATGATTCAGTCGCTGCTGAGCGGCGACGCCAAGCCCGACCTTCTCAAACTCATCACCACCGATTCGGCGCCGCTCATCGAGTCGGCGTCGAAGCGCCTGGACGAGACGCTCCGGGAATCGTGGATCGCGCTGCCCGAGCACATGTCCGGGCCGATCGCGCGCATGATCACGCGTCTGGCCATCAGCTACGTGTCCATGCCGCCGGAAGCGGGCTTGGACGTCGCGGGCGACTTGGCGGCCGTCATGTCGCCCGCGATCGTCGCCGCCCGGGCGTGATCGGACTCAGCGGGCGAGGAACGCCGCGACCGAGCTCTCGAAGGCCTCCTTCGCCTCGATCATCACCCAGTGGCCGCACTTGGGGTACACGTGGAGTTCGGCGTCGGGGATGAGGCGCATCGGAACCATCGCCATGTCGGGCGGGCTCACGCGGTCGTCGCGGCCCCAGGCGAGGAACGTCGGGCACTTCACGAGATGCATCGACGCCCAGTAGGGCGGAGTGGTGGAGGTCGCCATGAAGTGCTGCATCATCTCGAACGACTTCGAGCCGTACATCATGGCGGCGGTCTTCGCGGCGTCCGGGTTGATCGCCGCCTCCCAACGCTCTTCGATGAGCTCGTCGGTGACGAGCGACCGGTCGAAGACCATCGAATTGAGCCATCGCACCAGCTTGTCGCGATCGGGGCCGTCGGTGAACTCCTGCAGGAGTCGAAGCCCTTCGGACGGGCTGGGGCTGAACACGTTGGGGCCGACTCCGCCGATCGTCACAAGCTTCTCGACACGGTCGGGATGCTTGATGGCGAGGTTGATTCCGACCACACCGCCCATGGAGTTTCCGATCACAGCGGCCTTGTCGATGCCGAGCGCGTCCATGAAGCGGATGACCGACGCGCCGGCCGTCAGGACCGGGTGGCCCTCGACCGCGTCGGAGACGCCGAATCCGGGGAACTCGACGACGTAGCAGTGGTGCGTCTGAGCGAAGAACTCCAGGTTGCCCCGGTAATTCCGCCACCCGGTGACGCCCGGTCCGCTGCCGTGCAGGAGCAGCAGCACATCGCTGTTGTCGGCTCCCGCCTCGTGGTACCGGATCACTCCCTGATCGGTGGTCAGCTCACGCTTGGTCGACTCGTATGTCACGTCCATGGAACCAGAATAGAACGTGTTCTATTTGAATGCGCACGTAGCATGTAGAGATGACGATCGATTCGTTGCGCCGTCCCACGCGACTCGCCGCCCTCGCGGGTCTTCTGTCGCTGGGTATCGTCGCGACCGCCTGTGGCAGCACGTCCTCGACCCCGGACCCGGCGCCGGCCGCGCAGATCACCCTGGCCGAGGCGACGGCCAAGCCGATCAACCCCACCACGCCGATCAGTGTGCGTGCGACGCGGGGCGATCTGGCCACCGTCACCGTCGCCAACAGTGCGGGGAAGACCGTCAAGGGTGTCTCGTCCGAAGGCGGCGAAGAGTGGCACACCACCGAGGACCTCGGTTACGGAACCGCCTACACCGTGAAGGCCGACGCGGTGAACGCCGACGGAAAGCACACCCGCAAGACGTTCACGGTGAACACGATCGACCCCGCCGACACCGCCTACGCGAACGTGGTCCCCGCGCCGGAAGTGGTGTCCGAGGAGGGCATCGGCGTCGGTCAGCCGATGGTCTTCCAGTTCACCAAGCCGGTCACCGACCGCGCCGAGGTGGAGAAGCACCTGCGCGTGACGACCACTCCGAGCCAGCCCGGCGCCTGGTACTGGACCGACGATCAGAACGTGCACTACCGCGCGAAGGACTTCTGGAAGCCGGGCACCAAGATCCACATCGAGGCGAACATCTACGGGGTCGACCTCGGCGGAGGCGTGTACGGGGCCGAGGACAACGCCGTCGATTACACCGTCCACGACTCGTGGATCGCGAAGGCCGACGGCAGCACCGAGCAGCTCACCGTGTTCCACAACGGCCAGCTGGTTCGGACCATGCCGATGAGCCTGGGCGAGCCGAGCACACCGTCGCATCGAGGCGTCCACGTGGTGTCCGAACGGTCGGCCAGCACCGTGATGGACTCCTGCTCGTACGGGGTCTGCCAGGGGCAGCCCGGCTACTACCGCGAGACCGTGTTCGACAATCTCCGGATCTCCAACGACGGTGAGTTCGTCCACGCTGCGCCGTGGTCGGTCGGGCAGCAGGGCTCGTCGAACGTCTCGCATGGATGCGTCAATCTCAGTCCGGCAGACGCGCAGTGGATGTACGACACCTTCCGCCTCGGCGATGTCGTGGAGAT
>JASLJL010000079.1 GCA_030152405.1 Gordonia sp. (in: high G+C Gram-positive bacteria)
CGCGGCCGTCGCGCACACAGATCAACGAGACCACAGATCGGACGAACCGGAAGGGCCAGTACCAGCGGAACTCGACGTCCCACGCTCCGGCCGGAGTGGACTGTTCGACGGAGACGACCTCGGCGCCCGACGGCATCCGGATGAGGTCCTCTCGTGCACCGATCTGCGGGGTCGCCGTGGTCCACCGTCCGGGGACGGTGAACGCGACGGTCGTCGAACCGCGGACGTTGGGGCGGAGACCGTCGATGCTCGTGCCGGCGATGTTGAGCGCCCTGGTGCGTCCGGCGGCCGAACGCAGCGACAGATTCCCCCACAGGATGAGGTGACGACTGCTTCGGTTGTCGATGTCGAGGACGACGACACTCGACGTACGACCGGCGACCACGCCTGCGACGCGCACGGACCCGATGGGTCGGCCGCTGGTCCCGTTGATGGGCGTCCGGTCACCGTCCGAGGCGGCGGCGACTGGGTTCGGCAGCGCCGCACGGTCGTCGACGGCCGGCTCCGTCTTCACCAGGTACACCCAATACGCAGCACACATGGCGACAATGACAAGCACTGTCGCCATGTGCGCGCGGTATTTACGAAATATCACAGCTTCTCAGCGCCCGTGAACGAGCGCGTGCGCAGGTCAGCGGAAGTGACCGGCACTGACGTCACGGTTGAGCGCCCGCATCCACGTCTGCATGTCGTGGTTTCCGGCGTTCGTACGGCCGTCGTAGGTGCGGATGCCGTCAGCGCGCAGCTGTCCGAGGAACGCGTCGGTGGACAGGCGGCAGACCTTCTCGACTGCGGCGAAGTAGGTGGCGGCGGCCGGGTCGGTGAGACCACCCGAGTCGTTTCCGCGCGCAGCGGTCAGCGTGACCGTCACGTGGTTGCGACGGAGGCCAGCGGTCTGCAGGTGCGCCGCGTTGCGGTACCAAGCCGGGTCGAGGAACGGAACGCCCCACTGCTGGAACACGGTCGACGTGAGGCCGCCCGCGAAGTTGACGGCCTGGACTGCGGCCGGGAACAGCTCGGTGTGGTAGAAGCCGGCGATCGCGAGGACGTGACCGTTGCGGAACGGCGATCCCGCACGCGAGGCGAGGATGACGGCCGGGCCGGCGCTCATCGAGAAGCCCGCGATGTTGTTGCCCGACATCGGGGTGCCGAAGTTCTTGTTCAGGTAGCGAGGCAGTTCGCGGTTCAGGAACGTCTCGTACTTGAAGATGTGCGACTGGCTCGGGGTCTTCGAGTACCAGTCGGTGTACCACGATCCGGCGCCGCCGAGCGGTGCCACCACGGTCTGGCCGGCGAACTTGTTCTTGGCGCCCGCGACCCAGAGGAGGTTCACGTTCTCGGACGCCTTGGCGCCGTCGAGCAGGTAGGTGGCCTTGGCACCACGGCCGCCGGGACGCACGTCCACGCCGATGCGGGTGTGCATCGACGGGCTGTACACCTGGCAGCGGTAGGTGCCGCCGCCGGTTGCACGGCAGCCGGGCGCCGCCGAAGCGTCGCCGGCCGAGGCGACCGGAGCGAGGAGCGGTGCGACCGCCAATGCGGCGCCCATCACGGCGATGCCCGCGGCGCGGCGCGACCGTCCGCGACGGAACCAATTACTGACCGACAGTCTGCTCATTAGGTTGTGACCGTTCTTCCTCGTCTTATCGACGCGTACCTGTCAAATTCAATGCGCACCGCGACGTGTTCTGTGCAGTGCTTGTTCGCGACCCCGTGTACACGACCTTCGTCCTGCACACGCCCCTTCGAGCGAACTCCTCGACGAAGCTAGCACATTCAGGTGACAGAACGCCCTGCTGAGACGAGCGCAACACTCTCACCTGCGGTGACGCCTTGCGCCGAACTGCAGGTCGCCTTCCGGCACATGTTAGATTTCACGCGTCAACAAGCTTGCGACGTGGGAAGTCGGTGCGATTCCGACGCGGCACCCGCCACTGTGTCCGCCTACCGGCGGTAGCCAGACCTCCGCGTCCAGCTGATCTCGCAGTCGGGGCGGTGTGTCCCCGGGAGAGGCGGATGCCGTGCACCCGCATATTCGCAAGGCGGTTGCTGCATGTCTCGTCGTCGTGCCACTCACGGTGGCGGGATGTTCGGGGTCCTCGTCGCACGACGCGGGCGCCGACCGCGACTGCATCACCAACTTCGACGCGAACACTGACTATTTCCCGGACAAGTCGACGATCACCGACGCGTCCGGTCTGGCGATCGAATACCACAAGTCGTATCAGGTGGTGACCGTCCAGCAGCCGTCTCCGGGAGCGGCTCCGGTGTCGTATGTGTTGGTCCGGTGCGGTGCTCCCGCACCGAAGCTCGACGGCGCACTCGCCTCCGCGCCGTCGGTGGAGGTTCCGATCCGCACCATGTACTCGGGATCGACCACGCACCTGCCCGCGATGGTCGCCCTCGACGCGACGGACGCGGTCACCGGCGTGAGCTCGACCGACTACGTGTCCACCCCTGCGATCCGTACCCGCATCGACGCCGGACAGGTGGTCCAGTACGCCGACGCCGGTGTCCCGAACGTCGAGAAGGTGATCGCCGGGCAGCCCGACGTCCTGGTGTCCGACGGCAATGAGGACCCGTCGTACGCGAAGCTCCGCCAAGCCGGCGTGCCCGTCCTGGCCGACGCCGACTGGCTCGAGGAGAGCCCGCTCGGCCGCGCCGAGTGGATCAAGTTCTTCGCCGCGCTCACCGGGACGGAGAAGAAGGCGGCAGACGTGTTCACCCGCATCAAGTCCGACTACACCCGGGTGCAGCAGACGACGGCCCGTGCACCGAAGACCGACGTCCTCCTCGGCGGCATCGAGAACGGCACGTGGACGATGGCCGCGGGCGGAAACTACTTCGGTCGACTCGTCCGTGACGCGGGCGGCGACTACCCGTGGGCTTCGGACATGTCCACCGGTTCGCTCCGACTGTCCATCGAGTCGGTGATCGACAGGTCCCGGAACGCCGACGCGTGGCTGCTCTCGGATATGACGGCCGCCTCGATGGCCGACCTCTACAAGCAGGACGAGCGGTACCGGGTGTTCGCTCAGCCGGCGAAGCGCGCGTGGAACGCCACCAAGGCGACGAGCGCGACCGGCGGCAACGACTACTGGGAGCGTGGAGTCCTCCGCCCGGACCTGGTTCTCGCCGACCTCGCGGCCGTCCTGCACCCGGACCTGTTCCCCGGCCACGACTTCGCGTTCTACCTGCAGCTGCCCGCGCAGTGACCACACGGCCCGCCGGAGTCTGGACGACGCTCGTCGTCGTCGCGGTCGCGTCGATCCTGGTGACCGCCGCGATAGGCGCGGTGATGATGCCGCTGACCGACGTCGTGAGCGTCCTGACCGGCGGGACTGCGTCCGACCCCGGGCACGACGCGATCCTGCGACTCGTCCGGCTTCCACGGATCGCGACGTCGGCCATGGCGGGCGCCGCGCTCGGAGTGGCGGGCCTGCAGATGCAGACGCTGTTCCGCAACGCCCTCGCGGATCCGTACATCCTCGGCGCGAACTCCGGCGCGAGCCTCGGCGTCGCGATCGTGGCTCTCGCGGGCGGTGCTGGCGGACCGGCGTTCGTCGGCGTCCTCGCCGGGTGGGGACGCCTCGGAATCGTGCTGGCGGCGGCCGCCGGAGCAGCTGCCGTGCTCGGCGTGATCCTCCTGATGGCGGCGTGGGTCCGCAACGCGGTGACCCTGCTGCTGATCGGCGTCATGCTCGGCTCGGTGACCGGCGCACTCGTCGCGGTCCTGATCGTGTACGCCGACCCGACCGCCGTCCAGAAGTACATGATCTGGGGACTGGGCACGTTCTCGTCCACTTCGTGGAACGACATCCAGGTCGCGGCCCCCGTCGTCGCGGCGACGATCGTGGTCGTCTTCTTCACCGTCCGACCGTTGAACGCTCTGCTCCTCGGCGAGGGGTACGCGCGGTCGATGGGCGTGGACCTGCGTGTCGCGCGCACCGTCACCCTGTTGTCGGCGGCGCTCCTCACCGGTGTCGTCACCGCGTTCTGCGGACCCGTCGGATTCCTCGGTCTGGTGATCCCCCATCTGGTCCGCGGACTGCTGCGCACCTCGGACCATCGCAGTCTGATCCCCGGCTGCGCGCTGGTCGGCGCGACCCTCGCGATCTGGTGCGGAGCACTCGCTGATCTCCCGGGCGAACACATGTCGCTCCCGCTCAACGCCGTCACCGCGCTCATCGGCGCGCCCGTCGTCATCACCGTCCTGCTGCGCGGGCGGGCCCAAGGAGGCTCGGTATGACCGGACTGGAGTTGCGCGAGCTCACCGTCGGATACCGCGGTCGACGAGGTCGAGTAGTCGCCGCCGACCTGACCGCCGTCGCTCGAACGGGCCGCCTCACGTCGCTGATCGGCCCGAACGGCGCGGGCAAGTCGACGCTGCTGCGCACCGTGTGCGGTCTGCAGCCGCCGTTGGCCGGGACCGCCGTGCTCGCCGACGGCACGGATCTCACGCGACTCAAGGCCGCCGATCTGGCGCGCCGCGTCGCGGTGGTCACCACCGACACCGTCGATCCCGGCCGTCTCACCGCACACGAGGTCGCCGCGCTGGGACGGACGCCGTATCTGTCGCCGACCGGGCGGATGTCCGACGTCGACCGTCGTCGCACCGCCGACGCCCTCGCCGCGGTCCGAGCGAGTCATCTCGCCGGACGGCCGTTCCACGATCTGTCCGACGGTGAGCGTCAGCGGGTCCTCGCGGCGCGCGCGCTGGCTCAGGAACCCGAGCTGCTGGTGCTCGACGAGCCGACGTCGCACCTCGACGCGCCATCCCGAGTGGAGTTCCTCGATCTGCTCGCCACGCTGGCCCGCGAACAGGACATCGCCGTGCTGATGTCGTCCCACGAGTTGGAGCTCGTGATGCGACTGTCGGACGAGGTGTGGCTGCTCCGCGGCGACGGTGCGATGACGACGGGATCACCGAAGGCCCTCGCCGCCGACGGCTCGGTGGCGGCCGCCTTCGACCGTGGTCGTCTCCGATTCGACTCCGACCAGTTGGCTTTCGTCATCGACGACGAAGGAGCGTCTTCCAGCTGAGGTGGACGCGTGGCCGACCGCGGGTGACCGGGTACATCGCGAAGCCGATCAGCATGGCCGCGAGATGCCCGGCATCGGTGAAGTCGGGGGTGTCCGCCGCGAACGGCGCGAGGACGGACACCATGCAGCACGCCGCCCACACCCAGCGCCACGGCGATTCCAGGCGGTACGCGAGCACGGCGATCACCGCCGCCATGAAGTAGCTGACGCCGACGTCCACCGCTTCGCGCAGCGTCGCGTCGGCCCGTCCGTGGCCGATCGCCAGATCGAGGAGCCCCTGGCTGGCCAACGTCGCCAGGACGTGACCCGCGAGACCGACCACCAGAAAACGGCGGGTGCCCAGCCACCGCTCCGCGACGGCGAGGAACACCGTGAAGCCCACGACGTACGGCAGCCAGTACGCACCGTCGAGCCAGAAGAGACTGCCCACCATGGCTCGGAACGGATGTTCGGACAGGTTCTCCAGATTCGTCGAACGTCTGCCCAGGATCTCATCGAGCGCTCCGGGCGACACGACGTGCTGAACGATCGTCGTCGCCAGCAGAACCGCCAGCCACACGTAGGTGACCGGTGCGCTCCTGATCCAGGCGATCGCCGCGGTGACGCCTGCCCGCATCCGACGGTTCGACGTCCCGGTCATGGCGGCGTCAGTACGCTCGTCGGCCTGCGACGACGCGCAGGACGAGTCCGACCGCGATCACGATCGCACCTGCGGCTCCGACGATGACCGACACCTGCGTCAGGTCGGACGAGACGCCGTCGGCGACCACTTCCACGGTCCGGCGCGCCGCCTCATCGGTGTCGGCGGCCTTGTCGCCCGCGAGTGTGTTGATGTAGCGCGCCACCGCGTATGCGCCGACGGCGGACAGGACCACGCCGACGCCCAGCCACGCGAGGACGGTGCTGCGCCGGTTCGCGGTCGCCAACGCGATGAGCGCGGCGACGATCGCGACGATGACGGCGGCCCACGACGTCTTGTCGACGAGGTCGCCCGTCGACTCCAATGATCCAGCCGTCAGGCGGTGCTGATCGATTCCGACATAGATCGGCTTGTCAACGACGATGGGCGTCGGCAGCGGCGCCGTCGACAGCACTCGGTTGACCATCGGCGTGATGTTGATGTCCATCACATGGGTGTCGGTGTCCGGTCCGGGAGCGGTGAACAGCCAGTCGTGCTGCTGGCGCGCGATCTGCTCGAAGTCCTGCACGAAGCCGTCGCTGCGCGCATAGCTCTGAGCCAGCGGCTGCACTGCGGCCCCGGCGAGCGGGACGCTCGTCTGGTCGGAGACCGCCGCCGCGACCTTCTCCGCGAAATAGTCCTGGACCTCGGTGTTCCGCGCCGCGTCCGCCGCAGAAGCGGCGAATCCCTCGGTCGACACGACACGCTGTGACACCCACATGCTGGGAACCGCGACGATCACCGCGACCATCGCGACGATGGTGAACAGGCCGGAGACAAGACTTCGCACCCGTCCGAGGTTACCGGCTACTCGCCGACCAGGTCGCGGGCCCGGCCGACGATGAGCGGATCGGGCTCCCCGACGATCGTGGCGTCCTTGCCGTCGTAGTCGTGGAGGCTGAGGACGTATCGCATCGCGTTGATGCGGGCACGTTTCTTGTCGTTGCTCTTCACCACGGTCCACGGCGCGTGGTCGGTGTCCGTGTCGACGAACATGCGCTCCTTGGCCTCGGTGTACGACTCCCAGCGGTCGAGCGAGGCGAGGTCCATCGGCGAGAGCTTCCACTGGCGGACCGGGTCGATCTGGCGGATCGCGAACCGGGTCCGCTGCTCGAGCGGCGTCACCGAGAACCAGAACTTCACCAGGTGCACACCGTCGTCCACCAGCATCTTCTCGAACGCAGGCGCCTGATGCATGAACTGGTCGTACTGCTCCGGGGTACAGAAGTTCATCACCCGTTCGACGCCTGCGCGGTTGTACCAGGAGCGGTCGAAGAAGACCATCTCACCGGCGGCAGGCAGGTGCTGGACGTAGCGCTGGAAGTACCACTCGGTCGACTCCCGCTCCGACGGCTTCTCCAACGCCACCACGCGGGCGCCGCGCGGATTGAGATGTTCGTTGAAGCGCTTGATGGTGCCGCCCTTGCCCGCCGCGTCGCGTCCCTCGAACAGGAACAGATGACGTTGACCGGTCTGCTTGGACCACTTCTGCAGCTTGAGCAGTTCGATCTGCAGGCGACGCTTGGTCACCTCGTACTCGCGGCGGCTCATCCGCTCGGTGTACGGGTAGTCCTCGCGCCACGTGTCGACGACGTTCCGCTCCGGCAGAGTCAGCAGAATCGGATCGTCGTCGTCATCGTCGACGACGGTGAAGTTGCCGGTGTCCCGCAGGTCGACGAGCTGCTGCAACGCTTCCCGGCCCGACACGAGACTGAGGTCCGGACCGACATTCTGCTGTTCGAGATTCTCCACCGGCCCAGGGTAACGCGACTGGAGCCTCCCCGCTCTCCAGCGCTTCCAGTCGTTGAGCCGCCGGCCGCAGCGCTTCCCGGTGGTCGAACCGCCACCGAGCCGTCGCCCCTTCCCCGGTCGTTGAGCCGCCACCGAGGCGCCGGGCCGTGTCCCTTCCCCGGTCGTTGAGCCGCCACCGAGGCGCCAGCCGAGGAGGCGAGTCGAAACGTGTCCCCGCCCCCTCGAACACCCTCAGTGGATGTCGAGCGATCCCGACTTCACGCAGAACGCGCCGGTGTTGCTGTCGTACGCGGCGCCGAAGCCGCCCGCGCAGTACGTGCCGCCGGGACCCGCGTACGCCTGGCCGCCCCACCCGCCGATCGCGACGGACGTTCCGCCGTGGCGGGCCATCGCCACCGACTCGGCCTTGGGGCCGGTTGTGATGGAGTACGCCTGCCCGCCGTAGATCCCGCTCGAGAGCGCCTGCGAGCCCGGTTGGAAGTTGGTGCTCGTCGCACTGCCACCGGTGGTCGCGACCGCGGTGACGATGCCGTTGAAGCTCTTGTCCTCCGCCGACGCCCGCGAACCCGGGCCCGCATTGGCGATGCAATGACTCAGCCCGTTCGCGTGTTCGGTCCGCGCGTTGTCGACTGCGCTGCACTTCGTGGACGCGGTCGCGTCCCCTCCGCCGAGAAGCGCCATCACACCGAACGCCGCACC
>JASLJL010000118.1 GCA_030152405.1 Gordonia sp. (in: high G+C Gram-positive bacteria)
CGACGCAGGTCGCTGTGCGGGCCGTCCTGCAGGTTCTGGTCCTGAGTGTATGCGTGGACCGTGGTCATCAGACCCTTGACGATGCCGAACTCGTCGTCGAGGACCTTGGCGATCGGGCCGAGGCAGTTGGTGGTGCACGACGCGTTGGAGATGATGTTCTGGCTGCCGTCGTACTGGTCGTCGTTGACGCCCATCACGATGGTGATGTCCTCGCCCTTGGCCGGAGCCGAGATGATGACCTTCTTGGCGCCCGCCTCGAGGTGACCCTTGGCCTTCTCTGCGTCGGTGAAGATGCCGGTCGACTCGACGACGACGTCGACGCCGAGCTCGCCCCAGGGCAGCTCGGCCAGCGGGCCGCGGTGCGACAGCGCCTTGATCTTCTGGTCGCCGACGACGATGACGTCGTCGCCCTCGAGGGAGACGTCGTGGGGCAGACGACCGAGGATCGAGTCGTACTTGAGCAGGTGCGCGAGGGTCGCGTTGTCGGTCAGGTCGTTGACCGCGACGATCTCGATGTCGGTGGTGCCCAGCGCCTTCTGCGCATCCACGGCGCGGAAGAAATTGCGGCCGATGCGGCCGAAGCCGTTGACGCCTACGCGAACAGTCACTGTTGTGCTCCTTAAGCGGTGAGTGAAGGGTCGAGGGGTTGTCGCGACCCGCTGGCCCTAAGCCTAGTGGTCCGCGCCGTGCGGATCACCAGAAGGTGTCAAGATGCACCCCGCCCGTCCAACGGAGAACCCGCTGCCCGTCGAGCGAAGTCGAGACGTCGTCACGCTCACGCATCGTCCATCAACTCGGCGGTGACGGCCGATTCGGTGTCGGGAAGTCCTTCGGTGCGCGCCTTCTTGTCGGCCATCGAGAGGAGTCGGCGAATCCGACCTGCGACGGCGTCCTTGGTCATCGGCGGGTCGGCGAGTTGACCGAGCTCCTCCAGCGACGCCTGACGGTGCTGCACGCGGAGCGTGCCTGCCGCCACCAGATGGTCGGGGACCTCGTCGCCGAGGATCTCGAGCGCACGCTCGACGCGGGCTGCCGCGGCCACCGCCGCACGAGCCGAACGACGCAGATTCGCGTCGTCGAAGTTGGCGAGACGATTCGCGGTGGCGCGGACCTCGCGCCGCATTCGACGCTCCTCCCACACCAATCGAGTGTCGTGGGCGCCCATGCGCGTGAGGAGCGCTCCGATGGCCTCGCCGTCGCGGATCACGACGCGGTCGGCGCCGCGGACCTCTCGTGCCTTGGCGGTGACGCCGAGTCGTCGGGCCGCTCCGACGAGTGCGAGTGCCGCCTCGGGGCCGGGGCAACTCACCTCGAGCGCCGACGAACGACCGGGCTCGGTCAGCGATCCGTGCGCGAGGAAGGCGCCTCGCCAGGCCGCCTCGGCATCGCCGACACTGCCGCCGACGACCTGCGCGGGCAGTCCGCGCACCGGCCTACCCCGGAGGTCCAGAAGCCCGGTCTGCCGTGCGAGCCCTTCGCCGTCCTTCGTGACGCGAACGATGTACCTGGCGCTCTTGCGAGCGCCGCCGGAGCGCAGCACGTGCACGTCGGAGGCGTATCCGAACAGATCGTGGATCTCCTGCCGCAGCCGACGCGCGACGTTGCCGAGATCGACCTCGGCTTCGACGACCACCCGTCCCTGCTGAATGTGCAGGCCCCCTGCGAACCGCAGAAGCGCCGAGACCTCCGCCTTGCGGCAGCTGATCTGCGTGACGGCCAGCCTGCTCAGCTCGTCCTTCACCGCACCGGTCATCGCCACTGGTCGAGGCCTCCTATAAGCAAATTAGTATCTCCCCCAAGATACGCACAGCACACCGTTGGCAAATCATGGGGGCCATGCGCGATACTCTCCAGCCTACCGGTCGGGCGCCGTGCTCAGCAGGCGACTGAGGGTGTTCGCCGCTTTGCGCGGGTCGTGCTCATGCGTCCCGGGCACCGCCAAGTCGTCGACCACCAGTCGCGCACCGAACGACGCGGCGGCCCTCGCCAGGTGATCGCGCTCCGCACCGGGCAGCACCGACGACGCGTCGACGACCACGTCGTCCACCCCGACCGTGTCGGCGTGTGCGTGCAGGACGTGGAGATGCCGCTCGACGGAGAAGCCGGTCGTCTCCCCCGGCTCGTTCGCGAGGTTGACGAACAGCACCTTGCGCGCCTGCGTCACGCGCAGCGCCTCCACCTGCGACGGGACCAGCACGTGCGGGATCACGCTGGAGAACCACGAGCCGGGACCCAGCGTGACGACGTCGGCTCCCACAATCGCCTCCGCGGCCTCGTCGCAGCCGATCGGGTCACCGGGGATCACGCGCACTCTCCGCACCGTGCCCGGAGTGGTCGCGACCGCCACCTGCCCGCGGATCACTCGGCTGACACGCGGGTCGGCCTCCAGTCCGGTCACGTCGGCTTCGATGACGAGCGGGACCGTCGACATCGGCAGCACACGACCGTCGACCCCGAACAGGTCGACCATCGCATCGAGGGCCTCCACGACGTCACCGGTGAGCTCCTCGACCCCCGCCAGCATCAGGTTGCCCACCGGGTGTCCCGCCAACGCGCCGTAACCGCCGAGCCGATGCTGCAGGATCCGCGACCACCGCTTGTGCCGCCTGGCCACCGCGGGGTCGACCTCCGTCCAGTGATCGAGCGCGGCGGGCGCACCCATGAGGGCCGCGAGAGCCATGCGCAGGTCGCCCGGCGGGATGCCGCCGAGCTCATTGCGCAGGCGACCGGACGATCCGCCGTCGTCGGCGACGGTGACGATCGCGGTCACGTCCGGCGTGAGATACCGGAGCGCGGTGAGAGTGTTGAACAGTCCGTGTCCGCCGCCGAGCGCAGCGGCCCGAATCGGCCCCGTCATTCCCGGCCCAGGTCGCGGTGTGTCACCTGCACCGTGTAGCGCGGAGATCCGTCCGCGTCCTGCGCCTCGGTCAGACGTCGGGCCAGCTCCTGGGACATCGCGACGCTGCGGTGCTTGCCGCCCGTGCAGCCGACGCCGATGGTCATGTAGCCCTTGCCCTCCCGCTTGTAACCCCGGGCGACGATGTCGACCAGATCGACGTACCGCGACACGAACTCCAGCGCGTCGTCCTGCCCGAGGACGTAGTCGCGGACCTCGGGATCTCGCCCGTTGTGCTCGCGCAGTTCGGGGATCCAGTACGGGTTGGGCAGGAATCGGACGTCGACGACGAGATCGCAGTCGATCGGCAGGCCGTACTTGAAGCCGAACGACTGCACGGCCACCGACAGCCCGGTGCCGCCGACCTTGGGGAACGTGCTCTCGACGATCGCCCGCAACCGAGTCGAGCTCAGATTCGAGGTGTCGATCACCGTCCCGGCAGCGGCCTGGACACCGGCGAGGATCGCGCGCTCGGCGGCGATCCCTTCGCTGAGGGTTCCGTTGCCCTGGAGCGGATGACGTCGGCGGACCTGCTCGAAGCGGCGCACCAACACGTCGTCGGACGCGTCGACGAACACGATCGACGTGCGCGCTCCCCCGGCCTCCAGATCGTCGCGGAGCGCCGCGATGTCCTCGGAGAACGACGGCCCGCCAGCCCGGACCACCATCGCGATCTTCCGTGCGCCGACTTCGTCGCTGCGCACCATCTCGATCAACTGGGCGATCAGCGACACCGGCACGTTGTCGGAGACGTACCACCCGTCGTCCTCGAGCACGTTGGCCACCGACGTGCGGCCCGCTCCGGACATGCCGGTGACGAACAGGACCGTCGTGGGGCCCTCCGCTTCCGACCTCAGACTGTCAGCCACTGGCCACATCCTCCCTCGTTGAATCCTCTGCGGTGAGCGCGTCTCTGACCGCCTGCGCGGTGGTCGCGCCGATGCCCGGCACCTGCGATATCTCGTCGACCGACGCCTTCTTCAGGTTGGCGACCGAGCCGAAGTGGGTGACCAGCGCCGTCCGACGGGTCGCACCGAGCCCGGGGATGCCGTCGAGCGCCGACGCGGTCATCCGCTTGCTGCGTTTGCTGCGATGGAACGTGATGGCGAAACGATGGGCTTCGTCGCGCACGCGCTGCAGCAGGAACAGGGCTTCACTGTTGCGCGGCAGGATCACCGGCTCATCATCACCCG